>CAZUUP010000046.1:0-17349 GCA_964623105.1 uncultured Akkermansia sp. | reverse complement strand
GGCTGCGCCGACGCCGACATCACCGCCGTCCGCAACATGATCAATTGCACCGGCGTCAACCTCGACCTGCAAACCAGCCGCTTCCAGGACGACCTCGAACGCATCGTTGGCTTCGCCCTCAGCACCGGCGATCTGCTCGGCCAGATTGCCGCCCCCAATTACCTCGAAAAACTCCCCGCCCTCCACGCCGAATTCGCCGAATCCGACCGCTTCAACAGTCCCCGGCGACCGAACATCGGCACCTTCCGCACCGCCGACGAAATGATCCGTCGCACCCCGCAGTTTTGGACCAATTACGTCCTGCCCAAGCTCACCAACGACCTCGGCGGGCTCTTTCGCTTCCTCAACGATCCCTATCCCGACGGCCCGAATCCCTACCTCCTCGCCGCCACCGCCAACATCGCCCGCCTCGAAGAGCAACTCGCACCGCTTCCCGCCAGCCAAACGTGAGCCCGGCACGGATAACCGGCGCCCCGCCATCGCAACCCCGGCTTGCGCACCCTCCCTGAGCCGGTGTAAAGAACTCCCCGAAGGTCGCCGCCAACACCACCGAACGGCGACTTCCCATGCAAGACCGCTGCATTGATCAACGCGCGAGTGGTGAAATGGCAGACACGCCAGACTTAGGATCTGGTCCCGTAAGGGGTGGAGGTTCAAGTCCTCTCTCGCGCACCAACTTCGTCCCCACACCACCGGCTACGCCCGCTTTCGTTCACTTCCGCACTTCCAGGAATCTGTCCCGCCCCGCATCGCACGTTCGACCTTCGAACACAGAAAACCCAAGTTTCAATCTGCACCGTTGACGCCCCACCTCCCTTCACGAATCCTCCTCCAATGTCTCCTCTATCCATCCCCTGCGACGAGCCGTTCCGCAACGCAGTCCCCGCTTCCGCCCCCGAAACACCCTGCAATCTGGGCCGAAATCAATTCGGCCCTCATGCTAATGGCATGGCAAACCTGCAAACATTCACCCTCATGGTCCTCTGCCTCGCGTCACTCGCCAGTTCACCCGCCCTTGCGCAGGACCGCCCCGCGCCCGACTGGGTGCGCGAGACCGAGAAGGCCCCGTGGCAGGCCCGCGATTCGCAGGCCGAATGGGTCTTTCGTGACCAACTCTGGATTGGCGGCGGCTGGTTCCAATCCTTCGCCGCACCGCCGCGCGACGTGTGGTCTTCGCCCGATGGACGGACCTGGAAACTCGTGGCCACCAACGCCCCGTGGATCCACAGCGACCTCTGCATGAACCTCGTCTTCCAAGACAAGATGTGGATCATGGGCGGCTGGTACAATGGCCGTCTCCCCGGTCATTCCGCCAGCGCCCAAGTCTGGAATTCCACCGACGGCGCGAACTGGCAGCAGGTCACCACCAACGCCGGCTGGTCCCCGCGCATCACCGCCGGCATCGTCGAGTTCCACGGGCGGATGTGGATTCTCGGCGGCACCGAGAACTACTACTTCGGCGACGAAAAAAGTCTGAAAAACGACGTCTGGTCCTCCGCCGACGGCAAGACGTGGAAACTCGAAACCGCCGCCGCCGAATGGTCCCCGCGCGCCTACCACCAGGCCGTCGTCCTCAACGACAAAATTTACGTCTTCGGCGGCGGCAACTACGTGCCCGCCTACCACGCCACCAACGACGTCTGGTCCTCCAGCGACGGCGTGAAATGGACCCGCGAAACCGCCGCCGCCCCGTGGTCCGCGCGCCTCTGGTTTTCCGGTGCCGTCTATCGCAACCGCATGTGGGTTCTCGGCGGCTGGTCCAACAAACCCTCGAAAAACTGGGACGACGTCTGGCACTCGCAGGACGGCAAAAACTGGCAGCGCCTCGAAACCCGGACCAAATGGAAAGAACGCCACGAACACTCCGTCTTCATCCACCAAGACAAACTCTGGATCGCCGGCGGCATGTCCCCGCCCCTCAACAGCGAAGTCTGGTCCCTCTATCTTCCCCCCAACTGGAAGCCTTGAGCGCGCGGCCCACCGTCCGGCGAATTGCCGCAAAGAACGCAAAGAAACGCAAAAAGGGAACCGGTCATTTCCTGATTCTAACTCGGCGTCATAACCGCCCAGAGCGCGACATCCATCGCCTCTCCTCTTTGCGTCTCTTTGCGTTCTTTGCGGCTATCAATCCACCCCGTCACTTCCCCGAATCCACCGCCGGCAACTCCACCACCCGCACGCGCGTGCCGTTCACCAGCGAATCCAGCGGATTCAAAATCACCCGCTCGTTCGCGGCCACGCCCGCAAGGATTTCCACCGTCGCCCCGAAATCGCGACCCATCGTCACGCTGCGCAACTCCACCGTGTCATCCGCGCGCACGACGGCCACCTGCGCGCCGTCCGAACGGAACAGCAGCGAGTGCGCCGGCAGCGACAGCACCGCGTCGCCGCGCGTCTCCGTGAACCGCACCTGCGCGTAACTGCCCGCCAGGATTTCCCCCTTCGGATTCTCCACCTCCAGCTCCGTCAACACCGTCCGCGAATCTGCGTTCACCATCCCCGACGTGCGTGCCACGCGCGCCGGAATCGCCCGCCCCGCCAGCTCCGGCAGGAGCAACTCCGCCGCCTGCCCGACCACAATGCGCGCCGTCATCGTCTGCGGCACCTGCACGAACACGCGCAAACGCCCCGTCTGCGCGAGTCGGAACAATTCCTTGCCGCTGCCCGCCACGATCAATTCGCCCACGTCCGTCCGCCGCGCCGTGATCGTCCCCGCGAACGGCGCGACGATCCGCGTGAATGACAGCATCTCCTCCAACCGCGTCACCGTAGCGCGCGCCGCCATCGCCGCGGCATTCTTGAGCGCCAGATCGGCCTGCTTCTCGGACAGCTCCTGCTCACTCACCGTGCCCGCCTTGCGCAACAACTCCCAGCGCGCCGCCGTGGTCTTCGCCAGCACCAGCCCCGCCTCGCCCTGCGCCAGCTCGGCACGCACCCGGGCCAAGTCCTGATTAACCTCTGGCGCCTCGATCTCCGCGAGCAACTGCCCCGCCTCGACCGTCGCGCCGAGGTCCGCCATCCACCGTTTCAAATACCCATTGGCCCGCGCGTAAATCGGCGACTCGACCCACGGCTTGACCTCCGCTGGCAGCGCGGGCGCACCCGCGGCCTTCGACGGCGCGGCGTTCACCACCGACACCGAGAGCACTGCCAGCTCGCGCGTGTCCTTGTTCAACTGCGCCCGCGCCAGCCGCCGCGGCAGCAAGCCCGCCACGTAGGCCAGCCCGAGCAACACCACGATCACGACTCCAAGAAAAAACAGTCGCGACCCGCGACCGTGCGCCTCGTGCGCCGGCGTGTCGGGCCGCCGTCCCGCCGCCGAGAGCAATTCCGCTTCGTTCGATTCAAGAGAGTTCATTCGGAAAAAGGGAAAGGGAATTCAGCAACCGCAGTTGAACACGGATCGTTATCGCGCGGTGAAGCCACAACCGCCAAAGCGCCCCATTTGGAGTGCGGTGACTTGTCACCGCTTTCCCGAGGCGACTTGTCGCCGTCGAACCACGGAAGTCGTGCGAGAGAGAAAGGGGCATCCACGGCTCGCGCCAGCGCCAGCACGCACGCGTGTCCGGGTGCGCACGAAAGTTTGACGGCGACCAGTCGCCAGCGCCAAAGCGGTGACAAGTCACCGCACTCCAAAACCGCCCCGCCACGGTCCCCATCCGTGTCCATCCGTGTCCATCCGTGGTTGTAAATCCGTCTCGTCTTCATGTCGCAAAATCAGAAACCGGCCCATCGCCCTGCCGCCCGCCGCCGGCGCTCGCCGCCCCTGCCGCAATCTGCGCCTCGAGCGATTCCTCATTCGGATCGCGATGCAGCAACCCGAAAACTGCCGGCACAAAAAACAGCGTCGCAAACGTCGCCAGCACCAGCCCGCCAATCACCGCGCGCCCCAGCGGCGCGTTCTGCTCGCCGCCCTCGCCCAGCCCCAGACTCAGCGGCAGCATCCCGATGATCATCGCCAGCGCCGTCATCAACACCGGCCGCAGCCGGCTCGTGCCCGCCTCCCACGCCGCCATCACCGGCGTGTGCCCTTGCCGCATGTAGGTCCGCGCAAAACTCACGATCAGCACCGAGTTCGACGTCGCCACGCCCAGGCTCATGATCGCGCCCATCAACGCCGGCACGCTCAACGTCGTCAGCGACAAATGCAACGCCCACACCACGCCCGCCAGCGCGCCCGGCAACGCCATGATGATGATGAACGGATCCAGCCAGCTCTGAAAATTCACCACCAGCAGCAGATAGATCAGCGCAATCGCCACCAGCATCCCGAGGCCCAACCCGATAAAGCTCGAGTTCATCGTCTCCGCCTGCCCGCGCAAGACCATGTAGCTGCCGCGCGGCAATTCCTTCTCCGCCTCCTTCACCAGCGGCCGGATGTCCCGCAGCACGCCGCCCAGATCGCGCCCGCTCACGCCGCCGAAGACGTCAATCACCGGCTGCACGTTGTAATGGGAAATCACCGGCGGCCCGTTCGTGCGCATGAACGTCGCGACATTCTCGAACAACTGCCCGTTGCCCCGTCCCGGCTCGCCCGCGCTCACCGGAATCGAGTTCAACGCCGACAGCGAATCCATCACATACTCCGGCGCGCGCACATTCACGAGATACTGGATGCCGATGCGCGGATTCAACCAGTAGCCGGGCTGCACCTGCCCGCTGCCGCTCAAGCCCAGCAGCACCGAGTTGGCCACGTCCCGCTCGGTCAAGCCCATCGCCGACGCCTTCGTGCGATCCACCGCAAACCGCACCTTCGGCTGGTCCGCCGGCTGTTGCACCCGCACATCCACCGCGCCCGGCACCCCGCGAATGCGGTCCGCCAACCGCGCCGCCACCGCGCGATTGCGCACCTGGTCGCGCCCCACGACCTGCACATCAAACGGCGCGGGCAAGCCCAGATTCAGCGTTTGGCTCACGATATCCGCCGGGAGAAAATAAAAGAGCGTGCCGGGAAACTCACGGTTCAGCCGCAGCCGCAGCCGCCGCACATACTCGGCCGTCGGCGCGTGCTCCGGCTTCAGCGACACGAGAATGTCCGCGTCCCCCGTGCCAATCAGGCCGCTGTTGCTGTAGCTCAGGCTGATGCCCGAACTCGGCACGCCGATGTTGTCCATCATCCCCGCCAGTTCCTCCGCCGGTATCTCGCGGCGGATGGCCGCCTCGACGCGCTCGACCAGTTGCACTGTTTCCTCGATGCGCGTGCCGCTGCGCGCCCGCAGGTGCAGCCGGAACTGCCCCGCGTCCACCGCCGGAAAAAAATCCTGCCCCAGCCACGGCGTCATGAATCCCGTCGCGACACACAGCAGCAAAAAGAACACCGCGAACGCCCCGCGATGCGCCAGCACGTCCGCCAGCAACGCCCGGTAGCCCGCACGGAACCGCGCGAAGCCCCGCTCGAAGAAACCCTGGAACGCGATGAACGGCGCGAACAGCCACCCCATCCGCCGCACCTCGCGCCGCCGGAACATCGTCCCGCCCGACGCCCACGCCTCGTCCTCCGCAGTGGCCTGCGCGTGCTCGCGATGCACCTTCCGATAGAACCACATCACCAGTGTCGGGATCAGCGTCCGCGACAACGCGTAGCTCGCCAGCATCGCGAACACCACCGCCTCCGCAAGCGGCACGAACAAATACCGCGCCACGCCGCTCAGGAAAAACATCGGCACAAACACGATGCACACGCACAGCGTCGAGACGAACGCCGGCAGCGCGATCTCCTCCGCCCCGTCGAGAATCGCCTGCTCCAGCGGCTTCCCCGTCGCCATCTGCCGGTGGACGTTTTCGATCTCGACCGTCGCGTCATCCACCAGAATCCCCACCGCCAGCGACAACCCGCCGAGCGTCATCAGATTGATCGTCTCCCCCAGCGCGCTCAGCACCGCCAGCGAACTCAGCACCGACAAGGGAATCGACACCGCGATGATCACCGTGCTCCGCCACGATCCGATGAAGAGCAGAATCATCAACGCCGTGAGCGCCGCCGCGATCACGCCCTCCTTCACCACGCCGTCGATCGCCGCGCGCACAAACAGCGACTGATCCGCGAATTCCCGCACTTCCAGCTCCGGTGGCAGCCGCTCGGCGCGAATGCGCGGCATCGCCTCCTTCACCCGCCGCACCACGTCCAGCGTCGAGGCCGAGCCGCTTTTAAGAATCGTCAGCAACGCCCCGCGCACACCGTCCTGCCGCACGACATTCTGCTGCGGCCCGTAGCCATCGCGCACCGTCGCCACGTCGCGGATGAAGATCGTTCCTCCGTTGCCCGATTTAATCGGGAGGTCGTTCAACTCCTCGAGCACCCGCGGGCTGGTGTTCAGCTCGATGTCATATTCCGTCGCGCCGATCTTCGCGCTGCCCGCGGGCAGGACGAGGTTCTGCGCGCTGATCGCATTCACCACATCCTGCGCCGTCAGGTTCAGCGCCTTGAGCGCGTTCAAGTTCAGGTCCACCGACACCAGCCGCGTCTTGCCGCCATACGGCCACGGCACCGACGCGCCCTGCACCGTGGACAGCCCGATGCGCATCTGATTCTGCGCCAGGTCGTACAGCTCCTGCTCCGACAGCTTCTTGCTCGTCACCGCATACTGGAGAATGGGAACGGTCGAGGCGTTGTAGCGGATGATGAGCGGCGGCGTCTGGCCCGGCGGCATCTGCCGCATGATCGTCTGCGCAATGGCCGTGATTTGCGCCACCCCGCCATCCACCGACGCGCCCGGCTGGAGAAACACCTTGATCACCCCGACGCCGTTGAACGCATTCGACTCGATGTGCTCGATGTCATTGACCGTCGCGCTCAACGACCGCTCGTGATTGTAAATCAGCCGCTGCTCCACCTCGACCGCGCTCAACCCCGCATACTGCCAGATCACGCTGATGACCGGGATGTTAATGGCGGGAAAAATGTCCGTGGGCGTGCGCAGCAACACGAACGGCGTGAGCAGCAACAACACCAGCGCCCCCACCACAAAGGTGTAAGGGCGGCGCAGTGCTAGTCGAACGATCCACATGGCCGTCAGCGGTCCCGCCCAGCCGTTCGCTGTTCGTCACGAGCGCGGAACACCCGTCGCATCACGCGAGCAACTCCTTCACGACATTGCCATGCACGTCCGTCAGCCGGAAATCGCGTCCCGCGTGACGGAAGGTCAGGCGTTCGTGATCAAACCCCAGCAGATGCAGGATGGTCGCCTGCAAATCGTGCACATGGACGGGCTTCTCGACCGCCCGGAAGCCAAACTCGTCAGTGGCGCCGTGGACATACCCGCCGCGCACACCGCCGCCCGCCAGCCAGGTGGTGTAGCCGTGGTGATTGTGATCCCGCCCGTTGATCTTCCCGGCATTGGATCCCGGCGCTGGCAGCTCCACCACTGGCGTCCGTCCGAATTCTCCGCCCCAGACGATCAGCGTCTCCTCGAACAATCCCCGCTCCTTCAGATCGGTGATCAACGCCCCGATCGCCCGGTCACACTGCCCGGCCAGTTTCCGGTGGTTCACCTCGAGGTCGTCGTGGCTGTCCCACGGCTGGCCCGCACCGTGCCACACCTGCACAAAACGCACCCCGCGCTCGATCAACCGGCGGGCGATCAAGATCTGCCGCGCCTGCGTGCCCTCCCCGTAGCGCGCCAGCACCCCCGCCGGTTCGCGACTCACGTCAAACGCGTCCGCCGCATCCATCTGCATGCGGTAGGCCAGCTCGAAAGACTGTATCCGCGCCTCCAGTTGCGCCTCCTGTTGCCGCTGCCGGCTGTGCCGCTCATTAATCCTCTTGAGCAGGTCCAATTGCTGCCGCTGCTCCGGCAAAGTCACCTGCTTGTTCTCGATGTGCTCGATCAGCTTTTCCAGCTTCGTCTCCTTGGTGTCGATGTAAGTGCCCTGGAAGACACCCGGCAGAAACGCCGACTGCCAGTTCTGTGACTCTTGGATCGGATAACCACCCGGACACATCGCAATGAAACCCGGCAGGTTTTGATTCACCGTTCCCAGTCCATAGGTGACCCACGATCCCATGCTCGGGCGAACCAGCCGCGCATCCCCGCAATTCAGAAGCATCAATGACGGTTCGTGATTGGGCACATCCGCCCGCATCGAGCGGATTACCGCGATGTCATCAATATGCACCGCCGTGTTCGCGAACAGCTCGCTCACCTCAATCCCGCTCCGCCCGTGTTTCTGGAACTTGAATGGCGAACGGAACGCCGTCCCGGTCTTCCGCTCCGTCGCCAGATTGCCGCTCGGCAGCAGCTTCCCATGATGCCGGTCCAGCGAGGGCTTCGGATCAAACGTGTCCACATGCGACGGCCCGCCGTTCATGAAGAGGTGGATCACCCGGTTCGCCTTGGCCGGCGATGGCGGTGGCCGCGCCGCCATCGGCGAATGCACGTTCGCCCCCTCGGCCCGCGGCAGCCAACCATCCTCACCCAGAAGCGACGCCAAACCCAGCGCGCCGAAGCCCGTCCCGCACCGGTTCAAAAACTCCCGCCGCGTCAGCCCCAGATGTTCGGGATTGAAATCATGTTGACTCATCGTAAATGCAGACGGGCCTCGCCCGCCGGGATTCAGCGTGCCGCCCGCCGCCCGCTTTGTCGAGCGAGGCGCGGCAGCACGGTACTACTCGGAGGAGCTTCCGCCTCCACGCGCCGCCGCCGAATCTTCCGCCATGGCTCATTCGCACCGGCCGTTTCCCGAGCGGCGGCCCCACCACCCGCACGCGAACATTGCCGTTTCCCCGCCTGTGGGCCTAAACTCCACCCATGCGTAAACAGTCTCCCTCAGACCGCGCCGGCGCGCCCGGTTCCGCCCTCCCGCTCATCCGCCTTTCCGGCCCCGCCTTAGCCGTCCTGCTGTTGCTGCTCAGTTTGCGGAGCGCCACGAGTTCCGACTGGCCGCAATTCCTCGGGCCGACGCGCAATGGTGTTTATCCGGGCAGTGATCTGGCCACTTCGTGGCCCAAGGACGGCCCGCCGGTCGCCTGGCAGCAGAAAGTCGGCTCGGGCTTCAGCGGACCCGTCGTTGCTGCCGGTCGCCTGATTCTTTTTCATCGCGTCGGCAACAAGGCGCTGGTCCAGGCATTCAACGCAAGCACCGGGCAGGCCGGCTGGACCTTCGAGTATCCCACCGACTACACCGACGATTTCGGATTCGATCCCGGCCCCCGCAGCACGCCGGCAATTGCTGACGGCAAAGTGTTCACCTACGGCGCCGAAGGCATGATTCACGCCCTCGATTTTGCCACCGGCAAACCCGTTTGGAGCGTCTCCGCGACCGCCGAGTTCAATTCCGGCAAGGGCTTTTTTGGCCGCGTGTGTTCACCTCTGGTCGAAGGCAACGCGGTGCTGCTCAATATCGGCGGCGCGGACGGCGCGGGCATCGTCGCCTTCGACAAAAACAACGGCAAGGTCCTCTGGAAGACCTCCCATGACGAAGCCGGCTACTCGTCTCCCAGCGCCGCGACCATCGCCGGCAACCGGCACGTCTTCTTTTTCACTCGCGCCCACCTTACGTCGGTCGAACCCCGCTCCGGCAGGCTTCACTTCGAGTTTCCCTGGCGGCCGGCCATTTCCGCCTCCGTCAGTGCCGCCGTGCCGCTCGTCATTGGCGACCAGGTCTTCGTCTCCGCCAGCTATCAGGCCGGGGCAATCCTGTTGCAAGTCGGCGCTGGTGAACCCCAAAAGGTCTGGTCCGGCGACGACATCCTGTCCAACCAATACGCCACCAGCGTCCACCACGGCGGCTTTCTCTACGGCATCGAAGGCCGGGTCGATCACGCCCCGGGCGGTTCCCTGCGCTGCGTGGAACTGAAGACCGGCAAGGTCCGCTGGTCTGAGGAAGGACTCGGATCACCCACTGTGACCCTGGCCGGGAACCAGTTGCTTGTGCTCACCGACAAAGGCCTCCTCACCCTCGCCCCTGCCAATCCCACCGGCTTCAAACCGACCGCGCAGGCGCAAATCCTTCCATTCACCGTCCGTGCCCATCCCGCCGTCGCCAACGGTTTGTTCTACGCCCGGAGCAAGGATAAACTCATCTGCGTGGATTTGCGCAACCCCGCCTCGCCCTGAGGCTTGCCATCCGCCCGCATCCACGCCTGAATGCACGGCGCGAAAAGGCGTCAGCCCTTCGCACCTGAACGCAAAACCATTCGCATCCATGAAGAAAATTCTGTTGCTCGGCCTGCTGGCCGCCCTTCTGCCAGCCTCCCTGTCTGCTGCCACACTCGAAGCCGGACCCGCGTGGTCCGCCGATCCCAACGGCAACGTCGCAATCCGCTGGACCACGGACGTCTCCACCGGCTCGCGCGTCCAATATGGTACCGCACCCAACAAACTCGACCAGCGCGCCGAAGGTGAACTTGGCACCAAACACGTCGTCACCCTCAAGGGCCTGACCCCGGGAACAACCTACTACTACACCGTCGGCACCGCCCGCCAGGCCCTGGCCACCAATTCCTTCACCCTCGCCGGCCAGGCTCCCGCCACCCCGGCCACCACCACCAGCGCCACCAAGCCCGACAAGTCCCCCGCCGCCGCCCCCCTCAAGGCACCGCCCACCCGTCAGACCTGGGGCAGCATGCCGAGCCTCCAAGATCACTTCGACCGCCACGGCCCGGATTTCAAAGCCAAGGATCCGGATGACTACGCCCGCATGGCCTGGGAGTTTCTCCAACGCGGCAAGCGCGGCGAGGTGCTTGTCAAAATTGATGAGGAAGGCGTCATGCGCCTCTGGGATCCGAAGTCACGGGCCTTCGGCTCCTACAATCCCAACGGCACCACCAAAACCTACTTCCGCCCCAACAGCCGCGATTACTTCGAACGCCAACCCGGCAAACTCGTGAAACTCAACGACAAAAAATAACGCTATGCCCCACACCTGCCCCGTCTGCGCGTATCCGAAACTCACCGAACCGCCCCGCTCCAAGTCGGGCGGCGGCTCCTACGAAATCTGCCCTTCCTGCGGGTTCGAATTCGGCGTGTCCGACGACGACCTCGGCCACACCTACGAATCCTGGCGCAAACAGTGGGTCGCCAAAGGCATGAAATGGTCCAGTCGCGGTCACAAGCAACCCGCCGACTGGAACCCCGCCGCAAAGCTATCCTCCTCCGCGACCAAGGCGGCAAAATCCAAGCCCAAGCCCGCCAAATCCAAGGGCCGGCCGGCCGCTCCCAAAAAGCCGTCCAAAAAATGACCCACCTCGCCGCCGCCCTCACCCTCTGCCTCACCCTGGCCTCAGCGTGGGCAGCCGCCCCCGCCGGTGACGATTGGCCCCAGTTCCTCGGGCCGCGGGCGGACGGCACCTCGCTCGAAACCGGCCTGCTCGACACCTGGCCGGCTGCCGGCCCGCCAGTCGCTTGGGACAAGCCAATCGGCACCGGCTACAGCGCGCCCTCCGTTCGTGGCCACCAACTCGTCCTTCATCACCGCCAGGGAAACGAGGAAATTATCGACTGCCTTGACGCCACCACCGGCAAAGGGCTCTGGCGTCACGCCTACCCCAGCCACTATCAGGATCCCTACGGCTACAACAACGGCCCGCGCTGCACCCCGCTCCTCACCACCAATCGCTGCTATACCTTCGGTGCCGAGGGACGCCTCGTCTGCACCGACCTCGCCACCGGTAAGGTCATCTGGGAACGCGATACGGCCAAGTCTTGGGAAATTCCCGAGGCCTTCTTCGGCGTCGGCAGCACCCCCATCCTCGAAGGCAACCTTCTTATTGTCATGGTCGGCGGCCAGCCCAACTCCGGGGTCGTCGCACTGGACGCCGCAACCGGCCGGACCGTCTGGGAAAACGTCGGCGAAAAGAACTGGCAGGGCCAGCCCATGCTCGGCTGGCCCGGCGAACGCACCGTCAGCTGGATGAAATGGTGGAAGCAGGCCAGCTACGCCACCCCGGTCGCCGCCACCATTCACGGCCGACGCCACCTGTTTTGCCTCATGCGCCAGGGCCTCGTCTCGCTCGACCCCGCCACCGGCACCGTCAACTTCAGCCGCTGGTTTCAGTCCGTCGCCAACGATTCCGTCAACGCCTGCAACCCCGTTGTGCTCGGCGACACCGTCCTGATCACCGCCGCCTACTATCGCGTCGGCTCGGTCGCTCTCCGCGTCAAGCCCGACGGCCGCAGCTTCGAGGAAGTCTGGCGCACCCCGTCCGGACTCCGCGATCTCGATCCCGCCACCGGACGCCCCACCCCTCCCACCCTCGAAATCCACTGGACCACCCCCATCGTCCACGACGGCTTCATCTACGCCTTCAGCGGCCGCAATGAGCCGGACGTCACCTTCCGCTGCGTCGAGTTCAACACCGGGAAGCTTCGCTGGGAACGCAACGAACGCTGGGCGCCCCACAGCTCCAAGCAGCCATCCGTTTACGGCCGCGGCTCCGCCATCAAGGCCGATGGCAAACTCATCGCCCTCGGTGAAGGCGGCCTGCTCGGCATGTTCAAACTCAACCCCGATAAACCCGAGGAAATCGCCCGCTGGCAGGCCCCCCAACTGCACTACCCGTGCTGGGCCGCACCCATCCTCTCCCGAAAAAAACTCTACCTCCGCAGCGAGGACCGGCTGGTCTGCCTGAACCTCGGTAAATAAGCCGCCGCTTCCCGCCCCCCCACGCCCGGGCTGTCACCACCTCCCCCGCACCAATACGATTCCGTCCGCCAAACGGCCCTGGCGCGGAGCACCGCGTTCATGCGATTCGGAGAACGGACACCCAGCAAACCGGCCAGGCACCGCACTCCGAATCAGGAGTTTTCAAACAGGTTTCACGCGTTCAAGACCTTCAACGCCTTCTTCGGGTTCGACGTCCGCAACACCAGCAATCCCTTTTTCGCATCCGGACTGGTCGCACAGTAGCAGTACTCGATGTTCACCTTGGCCGCTGACAGCTTCTTGCAGATGGTAGCGAGGGAACCCGGCTTGTTGTCCCCTTCCACCATCAGGACATCGTCGTCCACGACCAACACGCCGTGCTCCTCGAACAGCAACATTGCCTTCCGCGGATCACTCACCACCATCCGCACCACCGAATGATCCACCGTGTCGCTCGTGGTGATTGCGTAAATGTTGATCTTCGCTTCGCTCAATGAATCGCACAAACGGGCCAGCGTGCCCGGGCGGTTGTCGAGGAATATCGCGAGTTGTTTCGTGAGGTGCATGTTTTTGAGGAGGTTGAGTTGACCGCGTGAATAAACGCCGGCGACCCCTGACCAGTTGAAAAACCTCGGAGGCACTGCTGCGGAAGAATTCGTCCTTGTGGAACCGACCCGTCGAAGCTGCGAACTCCATCCTGCCGGTCAGGCTTGCGCACCGACCGACCGATCCCGAGAACCGGTCACCGGACCACCCAGATTGGCGTCTCACAACGGAAGCCTACTCCCCTTCCCGCCTCCCGGCAAGCGCCCCGCGGGAAAAACTGCCCTCCACTCACGTGCGGCCGTTGAAGGCGAGCAGGTCCTGCTCGGCACTCCGCACTTCCTCGCCCAAATCCAGATCCAGGCCGTGCGGCATGTCAAAACCGCACAAAAACTGCCACTCCTTTAATTCCTGGAACGGCAGATCAATCTGCCGGGCACCCTCGAAGTTCGCGTTGGCCATGTTCGCCAGCGCATCCGCCACCGACACACAGGCCGCCAAAAACCCGCCGTCCCCCACCGGATCTCGCGTATGCGCCGGATTCATCGGGTCGTGATGATACCAGATCGCCCGCAGCACGTGACCGTGCAGATGCAACCGGTCGCATATCGCCGCCCCCACCTGCGGATGCCCCAATCCCAGCAACTCCGTCTCCATCTGGATGTGCCCGCACCGCCGCTCCATCGCCCGTAAGATCACCATCTCAAACTCGCGCGGGAAATAGTTCTCAAAGATCAGCTTGCCCACGTCGTGCAGCAATCCCGCCAGATACTCCAGCCCGCATGTCTCCCGGAAAGCCCCCGCCACCTTGTGCGTCAACCGCGCCACCAAAATGTTGTGCAACCAGAAACGGTGCCAGTCCATCTTGATCCGCATGTGCGAAAACCGGTCCATCACCCCCACCGAAAACGCGATCCGCCGCACCTCCACCAACCCGATCATCATCAACGCCTGGTCGATGTTCAAAATCTTCCGCCCTCCGAAACGCCCCGTGCTCGCCACCTGGATGCACCGCGTCGCCAATCCCGGGTCCATTGATATGATCGCGGCAATCTCATCCATCCCGGTGCTCTCATTGCGCGACGCCTCCGCCAACCGCACCGCCGCCGCCGAAAACGACGGCACCACCTTCTCTGACATGAGCAAATCCGCGATCCGGTCACGAATCCAGCGTTTGCTGAAATGCGACACCGTCAGGTACTGGTCCAGTTCCGAAGTTTCAACCATGGCCCTATTCGAGTAAATCCCGGGGCGGCCCACATCCGCTTGTGGGGACAAATCCGCCGCCGACCGTTACCTCCCTATCGACATCCCCGGGAAAAACCAAAGTCCCGCCGCCGCTTCCCGGCACCGTTCAACACCCTCCTGCCAGCCACCCAATTTCGCCCAAAAAAACCTACGGTTTCACGTAAACCTGCAACGCCTTCACCGTGTAAACCGGCGCCAACCCCGACAACGTCCAGTCCGGATCATCGACCGGGTTATTGCCCACCCCCAGGTCCGCCACCCCGCCCACCCCGCCCCAGCCATTGAAAGAAAACAACGTCTGGCGTGCCGTCACGTTGTGAACTTGCATCGATCCATAGTCTCCTGCCACCGCCGTGTCCCCCCAGTCATACAAAGCGCCGCTGGCACCCGCCACTCCCAGCGCGTTCGCCGTCGTGTAGCCACCCGGCCAGAACTCGATGAAACCACCGCTCATCCCCGACCCGTTCACGATCCCCGGCACCGACGACACCACGTTCAAGTTCGCCACTGCCTGCTGGAAGAACGCCCCGCTCCCCACCGTCGGCACGCCAACCTTGCCGGCGTCCGCCGTGAACGCATTCATCGACACCCACACAAACCGCAGACCGCTGTTCGTCGTCGCCAACTCCACATAATAGCCGACCCGGCTGAACGTCGGTGCCACCGCCCGCCGGTCCACGGAATAGCCCGGGCTCTGCGTCTCGTAATCCGCGGCATTCGGTATCCCCAACGCATAGACCAGCGTGTATCCCCCCGCCTCCGCCACATTCCCCACCGCCCCCCGCAGCCGCGAACCCGTGAACCCCGCCCGCAAATTCCGCGCACTCCGGCCGTTCTTTGACCGGTCCGTCACCCGGTTCACCGTCACCGTATAACTGGCCAACGGAACCATCGTCGTCGTGGACAACGTCACCACCCGCTTCGACACCGGATCCAACGCCGCTCCCAGCACGCCCACGCCCCCGGACAACACAAAATTGCCCGGACTCGCCACCGAATCAGCCACCGGCTTCGTGAAAAACACGCAAACTTTGTTTCCCTCGGTCTGCGCCACCGCCCGGTACAATCCCGGCACATCGCTCGAACCCTCCGGCCCGATCACCTTGGTGATCGCGCCAAACCAACCCGCCGCCAGCTTGGCATAGCCGCTCGCATTCGGATGCACCCCATCGGACAAATCCCCCGCTCCCACCAGACTGCGCAAGTCCACAAACGACACCCGCCGCCCCAACGCCGCTTGCCGGGCCACGATTCCCGGAATGTACGGATTAAACTGCGACTGGATCACCCCATCCGTCCACGCATCATCCGTCCGCAGCAACAAATTCGAGACCACGATCCGCGCCTGCGGCCGCGCCACCGCCACCCGCACAATCAGGTTTTCCAACCGGTTCGTCGCATTCGCCAGGTCATGATTCTGCGCAAAGTCATTCGTTCCGATCAGCAACAACACCACATCCGGATCCGGGTCCGCATCCAGCCAGAAATCCAATCCCGCCGCCATCTGATCCATCCGGAAACCATTGTGTCCCTCGTGATCACGGTCCGGCAAACCCGTTGCCGGATTGCTCGTCTTCGTTCCCACGAAATCGACCACATACCCCGCCTGCGCCAACCGCGAATACAAACCCACCCGGTACCCACCCGCCGCACCCACCCCGGTCGTGATCGAATCCCCCAGCGGCAATATCCTCACCGGAGCCGGCAACTCCCTGACCCCGCCCGCCGCCCAAGCCTGCGCGCCCGGTAACCCCCACCCCGCCCCGAACACCAGCACCATCGCCACCACAAGCCCGCATCCCCGCCGCACTCCCAGCCCGGTTCGTCGAACCCGTTTGTTACTTTCCAACATTCCCGACCCTACCACCCGGCACACCCGTTGTCCAAACCCGTAAACCTCCACAACCGCCATGCAAAGCACCCATCTCAGTTATTGGGCCGACAGTATTTGGCGCTCCGCAGCAAAGTCCCTGCGCCAGCGAGAAAGCTAACCTCTCCACGCACCGCATTCGGCAAGAAACTATCGGAACTTCTCCCTGCTCGCAGATAAATTTGGCGACCCTACCGGGAATCGAACCCGGGCTACTGCCGTGAAAGGGCAATGTCCTAACCGCTAGACGATAGGGTCGTCGAGAACCAGACTGATACCGAAGTGTAACCCGCTTTGTCACGATGAAAAGCGACCCAAAGCAAAATTCTTCCCGTCTCCAATCGCTTCCCACCTCGGTCAATACCGGGCCGGGCAGCCCCAATACCTACAACCCTGCCAAAGTTTTGCATATCTTCCCCCCAGCCTTCGCCCCGCCCACCCCCTCCAAACCTTGCTCCCCCGGTCCGCCGCACACCTCCCTTCCCCCTCCGGAGTCCCCGCCTCCAGAATGAACCGCCTCCATTACACACGGGCCGCGCAAGCTCCTGCAATTGCCACGCCGCCCCCTTACCCTTACAAAATCCGCATGCACTTCTTTCCCCGCCACCCGGCCATCGGACTTTTGCTGCTCCTCGCCGCCCTCCCGCTCCTCGCCCGGGCGGATGATTGGCCACAGTGGCTCGGCCCCCGCCGCGACGCCGTCTGGCGCGAAGCCGGCATCGTGGATCAATTCCCCGCCGGCGGGCCCAAGATTCGCTGGCGCACGCCCGTCAACCCAGGCTTTTCCGGTCCCGTGGTCGCCTCCGGCCGCGTCTTCCTGACCGACCGCAAACTTGACCCCGGCGCCAAAGTCAATGCCGACGACCCCTTCGACCGCAGCATCGTCCACGGCACCGAACGGGTCCTCTGTCTCGACGAAGCCAACGGCCGGATCCTCTGGCACCACGAATATCCGGCCCCCTACGGCGTGAGCTACAACAGCGGCCCCCGCGCCTCCCCCGTCGTTCAAAACGGCCGCCTCTATACCCTCGGCACCGAAGGTCACCTTTTCTGCTTCGATTCCCAACGCGGTTCCGTCATCTGTTCCCGCTGGTGCAAAAAAGACT
>CAZUUP010000045.1:5152-17366 GCA_964623105.1 uncultured Akkermansia sp. | reverse complement strand
CCGCGGGCGCGGCAGCGGCCAGGCCATCGAGCACGGACCATCCCCACGCGGGGGGGGAGAACGAAATGAAATTAGGAACGAATACATGAGAACAAGGACCATCCCCACGCGGGTGGGGAGAACCCGGGGGCACCGTAGCACTAAAACACCGCGGCCGGACCATCCCCACGCGGGTGGGGAGAACTCGCTTTCAAGGAAGAGGAGATCGAAGAGCGTCGGACCATCCCCACGCGGGTGGGGAGAACGGCGCAAACCCCGGTGCATGTGGTGAATTCGTCGGACCATCCCCACGCGGGTGGGGAGAACGATTGGGACTGGCTACGGGTACGGCTTCGGTTCGGACCATCCCCACGCGGGTGGGGAGAACGGCGCGGTGGATGGGGGCGCTGAACTGATCCCCGGACCATCCCCACGCGGGTGGGGAGAACCGCTTCGGAAACGAAAACGAGTCAGCGCTCGACGGACCATCCCCACGCGGGTGGGGAGAACGAGCGCCGGGACGGTCACGCGGAACTCGTTGGCGGACCATCCCCACGCGGGTGGGGAGAACACCCCGCCGCAACCTATGACCTCTCTCCCCATCGGACCATCCCCACGCGGGTGGGGAGAACCCTGAAATAGCAACAGGTTACGACAGATATTTCGAGGAATTTCGGGGTTTCAGAAGGGCTGGTTTTCGGGCGGGATCCAGTCTTCGGCGACGAGCCAGAGGCCGCTGATCTGAGTGTCCCGGCGGTCGGGTTCGCCCCAGCGCTCGATTTTGAATCCCTGGCAGTTGGGCTCGGTGGTGAGGATCAAGAGGCTCATGCCCTCGGCATTGCGCTTCACGTATTCGAGGACTTTGTCGCGGGTACGGCGGTTGACGGTGCCGACGAAGACGTTGGGCTTGGGTTCCACGAACCAGCGCTTGAGCATCCCCCGGATGGCGTCCGGGGTGTCGTGGGCGATGAGGACGGTCATACCGGGACGGGTTTGGCGGTGCGGGAGCCGGATCGATTACGCGAGGGCGGAGGGAGGGACGGGGCCGGCCTGCTGGGGGTTGGCTTCGGCGGTCTGGAACAGCGCGGCAAGGTCTTTTGGCATTCGTTGAAGGAGGCGTTCTTCTTCGATGCGTTGCTTGAGGAGTTTGCGGACGAGGGAGCCGTCATCCTTGGGATCCTGGCGGATGGCAAGGAACGCGGCGGGGATGCTGGTGAGGTGTTTGTAGAGGTCGGCGACGTCGTAGATGAAGGGGAGGGTGCCGGCATCGTGGACGAAGCCCAGTCCGGGGAGGTAGCCGAGGGAGGTGACGACGGCGGCGCAGAGGGCGTAGAGGCTGGCGTTGGCGGCGGAGAGGGCGCGGTTGATGTCGTCGGCAGTGTCCCAGTTCTGGCGGTCGTAGTTGCGTCCTTTCCAGGTGACGCCGTGCTGGAGGCCGAGTTGGGTGTAGAGCGTGCGGACGCGGAGGCCTTCCATGCCGCGGAGTTCCACCACGGATTTACCGGTGACGTCCAGGTCGGGGAATCGCAGTTGAAACATGGCGCGGGCGATGCGGGTGCGGCGGCGTTTGTCGGCCCAGGCTTCGGCGTGGAGGCGGGGCATGTCGTTGGTGTGGTTGGGGGTGAGGCCGAAGGCGTAGAAGCGCAGGGATTCCTCGCCGGTCCAGCAGACGGGGGTGTTGCTCTCGGCGCAGGCTTTGATGGCGGCGTGGGTGACGGTGGTGCCGGGGCCGAGGATCAGGGCGGAGACGGTTGCCACGGGGATGCGGCAAAGGAGGCCGTCGGCAGCGATCCATTTGACGCTGGAGTCGTCCACCTCGAGGCGTCCGTGTTCGAGGTAGAGGGGCGTCCAGCGGTCCTTGGCCGGGGCGAGGGTTTCGAGGGGGGGACGTTCGAAGAGGGGCATGGGCTGGTGCGGAGCGCGGTCGGCGGCGGCGGGATCAGCTTTTCAGCAGCGGGATGAATCCGGCCTGCTTGAAGTGGTGGTCCGTGGTGAAGGCATCGCGGACCCGCAGCTCGCGCATCGCGGCGAAGCTGACGCAATCGGTGAAGGACCATTCCTTGTCGGCGTGCTTCCTGAACAGGGCGGACGCCGTGCGAAACCGCTCGGGCCCGATCCATTCCAGCCGCAGGGCTTCGCTGCGCTCGATGGTGTCGAGAAAATCAACCGCCGCCCCGTGGCTGTGGCGGACGAGCAGCAGGGTCACGGTCTCGTCCACGACGTATTCGGTCGTCAGGAAGCGGCGGCGTTTGCGGGCGAGTTCGTCCTGGAGCCGGACGGCGGCCGTGTGGTGTTCATCGCCCGAGTCCCACAGGGCCAGGAATCCCGCGCTGTCCATGAAGACGTCAACGGCGCCCATAGAGGATCTGGTCTATGTCGGCATGCTTGGTCTTGCCCTTGGGGCTGGGCTTCGCGCGGCTGGCGATCCTGAGGAAGGGGTCGTTTGCCGGATCGGCGGGCGCCGGGGCATTCAGCGGCTCCAGGCGGGCCGCAGGCTTGCCCCGATGGGAAAGCACGAAACGATCGCCCTTGGCGATGCGGCGCAATACACCTTCGGCATCCTGGCGGAACTCGAGCATGGTGACGGTCTTCATGGAGTGAAGTTTAAGTTGAAGTTGAAGGGCGTTCAACCACGGATTTGGGCATACGGCGAATCCAGCGCGGGGCGTGGCGCTCGCCGACAGGTGCGCCGAAGGCGATCGGCGCGTCCTCGATCAGGTCCGCCCCGCTCTCGCTGGCGGCGACTTCGAGGACGCGGTCGAATTGCTCCTCGGCTTCGGTGCCGGTGTAGCCGGCGCGCTGGAGGAGCACGGCCCAAACCTCAGCACGGGTGCCGGGCGGGGCGACGAGCAACGGGCTGGCGGGGAGGCAGCACTTGCGGCCCAGCCAGACGCCCCACGTGGGATTACGCAAGGCGGCGGCGATTCTTTCCAGCAACGACGACGGGCCTTCGAGCAGGACGCCGAAGCGGGCGTCGAGGAGGTAGTGGCGGGTGGTTGGCTTGATCTCGGAGCCGCGATCCTCTGCTGAAATCGAACTGCGTGCCCGCGCCAGAAGCTTGGCAACGCGCGCTGGCTTTGAGCCTGCTTCGCGGGTGAAGGCGACCGTGTGATAATCCTCCAGTCGTTGGATGAGCAACCGGTTGCTGCGGACATCACGTTTGTCGAGCTTCACCGTGGTGAACCGGAGATTGGCCATCCGGACGAGCTGGGCGGTCTCATCAGGTGCGTGCTTATCAATGCCCATCGCCGCCGCGATGAGACCGAGCACGCCGCTGCGCGTGGGGTGCAGCGCGGTGGTGCGCCGCTCGAAACGCGAGGCGTGTCCCCACGATTGCAGCGGGCCGTCGAGCAGGAGGGCGAGGCAGGCTTCAGTGGACATGGTTGGTGAGGGCCTGGCAGAAGGCCTTGAGGTTGATGTCCGGGATGGCGACTTCGGTGTCGCAGGCGAGGTTCCAGGTTTCCTTGAGTTTCGTGTGGTGCGCTTTCAGGGCTTCGATGGAGGCATCGAGCAACCCGGATCTGGGCCGGACGGGATTCTCGAAGGCATTGATGAGTTGCACGGGCTGGCCGGCGGATTTGAAGGTGCCGAGGACATAGCCGGGGAGCGTGTGGGCGTTCATGGAATTCTTCCGCGCGCCCGGAACCGCTTGCAGCGTGGCGCGGATGAAGGCGTCCACGACTTGCTTGCGTTCGTCCACCGTGAGCCTGGCGAGGTGGCTGGGATCCGCGAGCAGGTCGAGGTTCAGCGCGGCGTAGCGGTAATAGACGGCGGAGGAGAATTCCAGGGTGCCAATCATGCCGGCACCGGCGTCGTCATCCTTGGGTTTGCGGTCGTCCACGGCGGAATAGAAGTCGAGGTCGTTGTCGCTCTTGTGCGTGGACAAGGCGTGACTGAACATGGCCGCGCCCTCGAGCGTGAGCGACGGCAGGCTGGCGGCCATGCGGCCAAAGATGGCGATGTCCGCGCCATCGAGCAGCCCGGCGGCTTTGCAGAACCTGTCGAGGTTCTTCTCGTAGTCCTTGGACTTCGGGTTGGTTTTGAGCAACTCAGCGACCTGTTGCGCGATGGAATCTATCTCCGAGGGTGCGAGGAAGGTCAGCGTTCCGACCTGCGGGGGTTCCGCCTTGGCATCGAGCTTGGCGAGTTTGTCGGCAATGTTCGCGGCGTGGCCGGCGGCGATTTTCTCCTCGGTGACGCCGTGTTTCTGCAACGCATCGGCAAGCGGCTGGACGATGAGCTTGGTGCGCTGGCCACCGAAGCGCGCGCCGGGCAGGTTGTCCTGCGCGAATTCGCGGATGGCGCGTTTGAGCGACTGGCTGGAGAGCCGGGCGCGGTTGACGCCGCCGAAGACGGCGGTCTTGGGCGAGCCGACGTCGTCGCGGTTGAGGCAGGAGACGGGGAACGATTGCAGGATGTGGAGTTCGATGAGTTTCATGGTGTTTGGTTGAGGTTGGTTGTGGGACGAAAGTTGAGGTTGAGGGTTGCCCGGGAGCGGGCTAGTTTTCGGTCATGAGCACCGTGACAGAAATTGAGTCGGCAATTCAGCAGCTTCCACGGGATGAGTTCTGGCGGTTGACCGACCGGTTGATCGCGCTTCGTGAAGAGGAGTGGGACCGCCAGATCGAACACGACGCCAAAAGCGGCAAGCTCGACCCGTTGTGGGAGCGGGCGAAGGCGGAAATCGAAGCTGGCCGGGTGAAGCCGCTGGCTGAATTCCTCGACGACAAGTGACTTCTGGCGCGGGTATCACGCGCTGCCTCCGGAGATCAAAGCCAAAGCGAGAAAGGCATTCCGCCGCTGGAGAAGTTCCCCCCATCATCCGAGCCTCCATTTCAAGAAGGTCGGCGATTATTGGTCCGCCCGGATTGATCGTGGCTGGCGTGTCCTCGGTCGCTCGCATCAAGGCACGCTTTACTGGTTCTGGATCGGTCCTCATGACGTATACGAGCGTTTAATCAATGGTTGAAATGGGAGCGATGACGAGGAGACCGAAGCCGAAAGCCTTGGCGGAGCCGATGCCGGCGGCGACGGTGGCGCGAAATTGCGCCGGGTTGGTGACGGCGAGTTCGCCCTGGAACTCGACGGCGGTGTGGGTGCCGTGCGCACCCGCCTTGTGGAAGAACTCGCGCCCGCGCGGGATCGTGCGGAGCGAGTCGGAATTGAGAGCGAACCCGCCGGCCTCGGCCTTGCGCTTCAGCCAGCCGATAAGTTCCTCGCGCCGGGTGACCGGCAAACGGCGGCCGTTCTTCGTGCGCTCGCCCGCCTGGTTCGACCGGACTTTCTTCGTGGGATTGGCCAGCAGACTGAAGCGGTAGCGGGCGTGGGCGAAGTAATCGTCGGGAATGACTTTCGTCCCGAAGCAGTCGGTGGGGCACCAGTCGGGTTTGGCGGGTGCCGAACGGGAAAGGATGAGCACACGGTAGGCTTCCTCCTTGCGATCCACGCGGATGAGGAAGTCGCGCGTCTGACCGTCGCGACCGCCGAAGGCCTGCCAGACGCGCTGGTGCCAGTCGTAGCTGTCGCGGATGCGAAGGAGCCGCACGGCGTCCTCGTAGGAGACGAGGATTTGCGTGAGGTGAAGCGGGGTCGTGATGGGCGCAGCGGGGGCGGTGAGCGTGCTCATGCGGTGGCGGGGTTGAGGGTGGTGGTCGGGGTTTCAGCGGGTAGGTCGCCGGATTGCCAGAAGGAGCGGGCCCACTTAACGCGGATATCGTCCGCATACCGCGGCCAGTTCTGGAGATCGGCGAAGAGGCTTTCGTAATTCACGCCCACACCCTTGCTTGCGGCGAGGCGGACCCAGGAACGGAGTTGTCCGGTGAGGTTGGCCACGTCTTCACACGCGAGCAGGCGGCGGAAGCGGCGGTCGAAGCTGTCGGCGATCTCCTTGCCGTCGCCCTGCGCGATGCGGCGGCAGGTCTCGCCGAAGGTACGGTCGCTAGATTCCTTGGGATGGCTGGCGAAGAGCGCGGCGATGTCCACGCAGACGGATTCGCCTGGCTGGCCGATGTCGCCGCCAAGGCTGGCGATGACGGGCCAGGCGTCCATCACGGTGGCGGGGCTGAGGCCGCGCCGGAGGGCGGCGCGTTTGCCGCGGTCTTCACAGGCGCGGCGGAGAGCGCCGACGAATTGGGCGGCGCGTTCCTTGGGGGATCGTTTGTTTTCACTCATGGGAAGCAGGGGTTGGTTTGGCTGGTTTGGGAACGAAGGTGAGTTTGCGCAGACCGAGCACGTAAGCCTGAATCTGGCGTGGCGTCTGACGCGGGCAGGATTGTTCGTAGGCGTCCAACGCGGCGGCTTGGACGGCCTTGCCCCAAGGCGAGTTGGGCAGGTCGGCGACGAGGTCGGTATTCCGAGCCAGGTCGAAGAGCGAGGAGAGGTGCTGCTCGACCCGGGTCCAGAAGAGCTGGCGGGCGCGGTCGGAGGCGGGAGAAACGACTTTCAGCGCGGAGGCGTAAGCTTTCACAGCTTGGATAAGACCGCCCTCCCGCTCCTCCGCGTGGGCCACGCCTTTCTCGTAAGCCGCGCGACCGAAGTCCGTGAACATTCCTGCCGGGAGGGAATAGGTGGACTCGACGACATCTTCGATCTTGGCTTTGTCCGTCACCAATGCCCCAACCCAGAGCGTCGTCTCGGCCGCCGTGGTCGCATGAATCAAAGCCAGTGGACCGCCGACCGCATCGGCTCGAGATCGGCGCGTTACCGACACGGCTGCCAGTTGACGCCAGAGGCTCCGATGGGTGGAAGCGGGAAGCAGGGCGAGTTCCTCTTTGCGCTTGATGACGGTGGCGGTGGCCTCGCGAAATGCCGGGAAGATGGGATAGTCGAGGCCGTTGGCGAGGATGATGGAGAATCCATCGTCGGCCAGGCGGACGGCCCGGCTCAACGGCACAAGTCTTCCGAGGTAAGTCGTGTTGGCATTCTCGCTGGCGGCCTTGTCGTCCGGCTTTTCGCTGGGTTGTTCCCAGATCGGCTTCCCCCAGCGATCAGGGCCGTGGAAGTCCGCGCTGTTCTCTTGGGTCAGCAGATTAAGGTGAAGGGTTTCCAACAGCGTGCCCCCGAGCACCAGAGTGTGAACCATGCTGGACGGAGTGCAGGGGGCGTGATTGCTCGATCCTTTGCCGGCTGTCTCTTTGCCGTTCCATTTGGCGACGCCGATACGTCCGCCGGGCGCGAAGCATTGGAAGGTCAGGAGATTCAGGGCGGAGCGAGCTGCTGCGAGAGTTCGACCCTCCCCTGCACGGTTGTCGAACAGCGTCGAGTTGTTGCCGGTTGCGAGTGCGAGGTCGAGTTTCGTGGCGGCGTTGCCTTCGTCGGACTCCTTGCCGGGCTTCAAGTTGGGCAGTTGCAGAAACCTCGGCCCATCGCCGAACAACTCGAACGCGGCCTGCCACTGGTTCAGGTAATTCCGGACGCGTGGCTGGATGAGCGGCTCGCAGGTTTCCCACCCGGCTTCATCGGCGGGCCCGTCGAGCGCGGCCTGGGCGATGCAGAGCAGCAGGCGCATGAGGGCGATGCGCTCGTGGGGTTTCACAGCGAGGTCGCGCAGCTCGTGGGCCTGGGCGAAGAGGTCGTGCAGGCTGAACAAGTCGCGGCGGCCATCGGCCCGCAGCGCGGGGATCCACGGTTCAAGAGTCAAATTCATCGTCGTCATCCTTCCATTGTTGCGGGGCGGTCTTGGTGGGGCGTTCGGAGAAAATGCCGAGGCGCGGGTCGTAGGTCATGGCCGAGAGTTGATCGCCGAACGTGCAGCGTCCGTCGTCGCCAACGGTGGCGGCGGTCGCACCGGCCGGGCCATGCAGCGCGAGCCAGCGCGGGCGTGGGGCATCGCCGGGCACCATCCAGCGCGGCGCACGGACGATCCAGTTGTGCAGAAACCTGGCCGAAGCCCGGCGCCATTCGTGTTCGCTGATCTCGGCGCGCGTGCCGTCCAGCGCGACGAGGGTCGTCAGTCCGTTGGCGCCGGGGGTGACGGAGCGCAGGAGGACGACGGGCTTGGTCGGCGCCCCTTTGCGGCGGGTGAGGATTTCCTCCTGGTCGTCGAGCATCGGGTTGCCGAGCACCCGCATGGCAGCCTCGGCGTTGGCGGTGAGTTGGCGCTTCTCGGTTTCGAGTTGGGCGTGGAGTTCCTGCCACGCATTCGGTTCGTCGGCCGCCGGCCCGGCGTAGGTGGCTTCGAGCAATGGACGGATGTCGGCGGGCAGGCGAAGTGCGGTCTTCGCGCGCCAGACTTCCATCGTGCGAAGCAGGACGTAGGGCGCATAGACGCGGGCGTTGCGGCCGAGAGCTTTGGTCAATTCCCTCGCGTCGTCCGTCGCCGGCAACTCGGGGAGGCGAATCCAGAACTCCGGCGCGCTCGCCGGTCGAAGGGGCTGCTCGTGCCGCCAGAGCCGGCCCACGCGCTGGAGCAGCATGTCGGTGGGCGCGAGGTCGGAGACGATGAAATCGAGGTCAATGTCCACGCTCTGCTCGACGACCTGGGTGGCGATGAGGATGGAGCCGGGACCGTCAGCAGGCCGGTTTTTACCGAGGAGTTCCAACCAGTCGTCCTCCAGTTCGGCGCGGCGTTGGAAGGGGAAACGGCTGTGCAGCAAGCCGACCCGCACGGTGTCTTCCCGCACGGAACCGGAGGCGGCACGGAAGGACTCCTGCGCTTCAATCACGGTGTTGCGAATCCAAAGAACATGCTGGCCGGCTTCGGCGCGGCGGATGAGTTCTTCGACCACTTCGATTTCGGGATGGACCGCCGGGCGAAGCGCGATGGGCTGGCGATCGGGCCATTCCGGGGCGACAGCGGGCAAGGCGGCGTTGCCGGGGTTTCCGCTGGTGATGAGCGGATAGGCGGAAGGAGCCTCGGTTTCCTCGATGCACGCAGCCGATAACAGTTCGCGTCGCCGTTCCGCGGTGAGCGTGGCGCTGAGGATGAGCACGGTGCAGCGAAGGTTCACCAGTTCGCTTATGAGCGCGGTGATGAGCGTGCCGGTGTAGATGTCGTAGGAATGGATCTCGTCGAGGATGACGACCTTGCCCGCGAGGGCGAAGCGGCGGACGAAGAAGTGTTTTACCGCCACCACGGCTTGCAGCGCCTGGTCAACGGTGCCGACGCCGTAAGGGGCGAGCAGCGCCTGCCTGGCCGAGGCGAACCACGAGCGGGCCTCGCGGATGTGATCATCGGGATTCTCACCGTCCTCCTTCTTCCAAGACGGGAAGGACGGCGTGAGGCGCAGGTTGAAGTTGTCTTCCAACCACGCGTTGCCATGGGCCAGCCGGAGGGGCGCGTCGTCGGCCAGGGTGTTGCGGAGGAAGCGTTCGATGCGCCGGTGGATGCGGTTGCTGGTCACCTGCGTGGGCAGCGCGAAATAGAGGCCGTGGTGGTGGCCGGCGGCAATGAGTTGTTGCGCGGCGAACAGGGCGGCCTCGGTCTTGCCACAGCCCATCGGTCCTTCGACCACGATGACGCCGGGTTGGAGCGATGCGGACGCGACGGCTGCCTGCACGGCGTTCGGACGGAAGTCGGCGCCGGTGCCCGACCCGAAGGCGGCGGCGAAACTTGTTGCCCGCAGCTTGCCGCCGGGCCAGCCGATTTGGCGCAACGCGTCGCGGGCCTGGGTTCGAGCGGCCTCCAGCGGCAAGCCTTCTTGCGGCGAGAACCACGTTTCGTTGGAGCCGATCCAGTCCGCGACGGTGATGAGGCCGGCGAGCAGCCAGAGGTCAGAGTGATCGGGAGTAAGTCGTGAATCGGGCGGAACGTCCGGCAACGGGCCGAAGATCGTCTTGAGTTCAGCCAGGAGTTGTTTGCGGTGGGCTTCGGCCCAGTCAGCCAGCGCTTCGAGATGATTCCCGCCGTTCAGCCGGGCGGTTCGTCCCTTGATGCGTCCGTGATGGGCGCCGACCGCGACGGCCCAAAGCCGGCTGGCCGTTTCGTCGGGGAGTTTTTGCAGGAACGCCTGGCTGACGAACGCGTGGTCGGTGATGGACAAAGCGATTTCGCCTTCAGAACAGGGCGGCAACTCCACCAGGCTCCGCCACGCCGGGCACTTGGCTTGAAATCCAACCGTTATCTTTCCGATGTCGTGGAGCGCGGCGAGGGTGGCGGCCCCTGGCGGCAGGAGGCCCCGGACGCTCGCCGGGAGGCTGGCAATCAGCGCCCCGGCAACGCACCCGACGTTGAGGCAGTGATCCCGCACGGAGATGCCGGGGGAAAGCCGGCCCCCCGGGGAGGGGATGGTTTTCGCCCAAAAAACTGGGGTGGCGGAGTGCATTTCTGGGAGGGATCACAACATGGGGGGTGGGACATTTACGGGGTAACCCTTGTTTTTTTCTAAATTTCTTTTGGCGGCCTCCAATTGATTGCGGTTCATCGGATTGTGAAGAGGGAGGACCGGGGTGGCAATCGGATATTGGGGATGGATTCCAGCCGCCGTGCTGCCCGAAGTTGGCGGTGAACGGCACCGGTTGGCGGAGGGGCGGTGGCCAGAAAATCGCCGGTATTCTTGCCGCACTGGTGGCCGGGCCGAGAGCGAATGAGAGGCGCTTCGAATTTGCCAAGTTTGCGTCGATTCGAGTTAGGGCTTGGTGACTCGATAGAAGCGTTGGCGGGTGTTGCTGAAGGTGGTGTCCGTGGCCTCGAAGGTGCCGCCGGAGCCGGGGGCCCGGGCGCTCGGGGTGGTCCAGCGGGGGGGGCGACATCGGTCGAAAACTGGGAGGAGGAAGGGGGAGTTTGATCCCATGGTTTCAGTTGGGTGGGGAACAGGCTTGCAGGGGGGGAATTTATCGGGTTCGGTAAGGGCAGTCACCATTGTCGGAGCGCGTTCCTCATGCCGGGGGGTGCGTCGTCCACGGCCGGTGGCGGAATGCAACCAATGAAAAGCACCAATTCGAGAGGGCCCCGGGGCGGGTTCACGTTGATTGAATTGCTGGTGGTGATCGCGATCATCGGAATCCTGGCGGGACTGCTGCTGCCGGCATTGTCGAGCGCCAAGGTGAAGAGCACTTCGGTGAAGTGTTTGAACAACAACCGGCAGATCGCGCTGGCGACGCGGTTGTATCTGGATGACAACGACGGGGCGTTTCCGCCGTTGCATCGGGACGCGGTGGCGGGTGATCCGGCGACGGCGCAGCGGATTGTGCCGTCGGCGACGGCGATGTGGTGGTGTGACATTTTGTCGAAGGCCAATTCAGCGCTGCCGGACCCGAAGATTTACAACTGCGCGGCGCTGAAGGTGGCGACGACGACGGTGCAGAGCAGCACGACGCCGGGGGCGAGCGCTTTTCCGCTGGGGATCGGAATGAATTACCGGGCGGTGAGCGGGGTGGCGATCACGACGACGGGGGCGAGCACGGCGCGGGCGTTGGAGAACGAGATTGCCAAGCCCTCGGAGACGGTGCTGTTTGCCGATTCGGGGTCGGTCACGGTGCCGCTGGAGCCCGACCCGGACAGGTGGGTGGAGGTTTTGAACAGTTCGGCGGTTTATTTTCGGAACGCGGGGGACAGTGCCTGGACTACGCTGCCGGTGCGGGTCGTGGGGCGGCATCTGGGCCGGACGCCGGCGGGCTTTGTCGATGGCCACACGGAGATGCTCAAGCCGGGTGCCATTGGGTTCCAGTATCCGGCCGGGGATATCCGGGCGTTGTGGGACCGGCAGTGAGGGAGGCGGTGGGTGCGGTGGTGTTTCGCGAGGGGGTCGGAGGCGTGGCGAGCGAATGGGTTGGTGGGTTGTTTACCGGGCGCAGTCTCAGCTTGAACGCGCATTGGAATCAGTCGTCATCGACCTCCCGTGCCGGGGCGCGTGCAAAGCGGCGGGCCGGACGGGGTTCGCCGGGCGGGCTTTGGGTTGGACAAGGGGCGGGAGCGTGGGAATAGTCGGGGAAATTCAACACCAATTCTCGTTATGGGCTTAATGGATTTCATCAAGGGTCAGTTGCTGGAAATCATCCAGTGGACGGATGATTCGCGGGACACGTTGTCGTATCGGTTTCCGGATGAGGACAAGGAGATCAAGCGCGGGGCGCAGTTGATCGTGCGGGAGTCGCAGGTGGTGCAGTTTGTGTATCTGGGGCAGTTCGGGGACACGTTTGGGCCGGGGAAGCACACGTTGACGACGGACAACATCCCGGTCCTGAGCACGCTGAAGGGGTGGAAGTATGGGTTTGAGTCGCCGTTCAAGGCGGATGTTTATTTTGTCACGACGCGGCTGTTCACGGGGAACAAGTGGGGGACGTCGAATCCGATCAT
>CAZUUP010000045.1:0-5142 GCA_964623105.1 uncultured Akkermansia sp. | reverse complement strand
GGACCAGGATTTTGGCATCGTGCGGGTGCGGGCGTTTGGGACGTATGATTTCAAGATCGTGGAGCCGAAGCGGTTTCTGAAGGAGGTGGCGGGAACGGACGAGCATTTCCGGTTGGATGAGTTTGCGGACACGATGCGGTCGCGGTTGGTGAGCGTGTTCAGCGATGCGCTGGCGACGGCGCGGATTCCGGTGCTGGATGTGGCGACGCGGTACATGGACCTGGGGGAGGCGCTGCTGCCGATCATCAACCCGATCATCACGAGCAAGTATGGGATCGAGATGGCGAGTTTCGTGCTGGAGAACGTGTCGGTGCCGCCGGAGGTGGAGGCGGCGATTGACAAGCGTTCGAGCATGGCGGCGGTGGGGAATCTGAATGATTACGTGAAGTTCCAGATGGCGCAGGGGATGGAAAAGGGCGGTGGTTCGGGTGGGATGGCGGCGGAGATGGCGGTGGGGATGGCGATGGCGCAGCAGATGATGCAGCAGCAAGGGGGTCTCCTGGGGTCGCAGGCGACGCCGCCCGCGGGCGGGGTGCCGCCGGTGCTGGGCGCGCAGCCGGTGCAGTCGGCGGCGGGCGCGACGGCGGGCGGGTTGCCGGAGATGCTGACGCCGGCGGACGTCGCCAAGGCGCTGGGGGTGACCGAGAACGATGTGATGTCGAGCATCACGGATGGTTCGCTCAAGGCGAAGAAGATCGGCGCGGCGTACCGGGTCACGCGCGCGGCGCTGGATGAGTTTCTGAAGAGCTAGGCTATGGCCGAGGCGACGGCGCGGCAGAAGTACTCGTGTCCGGCGTGCGGGGGCGAGGCGGTGTGGAATCCCGCCAAGCAGGCGTTGGTCTGCGCTTATTGCGGGATGGTCTCGCCGGCGAAGATCGAGGGCGGGGAGGTGGGCGGGGAGGTGCGGGAGAACGACCTGGTGGCGGCGTTGCGGAAGATTCCGGACGACCGGCGGGGCTGGCAGGCGGAGCGGACGACGGTCAAGTGCCAGAGTTGTCAGGCGATTTCGGTGTTTGATCCGAAGCGGGTGGGGCAGCGGTGTGATTTCTGCGGGTCGTCCTCGCTGGTGGCGTATCAGGAGATCAAGGAGGCGTTCCGTCCGGAGAGCGTGCTGCCGTTCAAGCTGAGCGAGACGCAGGCGCGGGACACGATCCGGCAATGGTATGGGCAGCGGTGGTTTGCGCCCAATGCGTTGAAGAGCCGGGCGCTGACGGACACGGTACACGGGATGTACCTGCCGTATTGGACGTTTGACGCGCAGGTGCATGCGGACTGGACGGCGGAGTCGGGGTATTACTATTACGAGACGGAGACGTATCGGGATGCGAATGGGGAGATGCGTTCGCGGCAGGTGCAGCGGATCCGTTGGGAGTACAGCGCAGGTTCGCTGGATCACTTTTTTGACGACGAGCTGGTGCCGGCGTCGAAGGGGGTGGGCGCGGAGAAGTTGCGGGCGATCGAGCCGTTTCCGACGAAGGAGTTGTCGCCGTACGACGCGGGCTATTTGTCGGGCTGGGTGGTGGAGCGGTATCAGATTGATCTGATTGCGGCGGCGCAGCATTCGCGGGAGGTGATGGACGGGAAGCTGCGGGCGATGTGTGCGAACGAGGTGCCGGGGGACACGCACCGGAACCTGGCGGTGACGGCGGATTACTCGGGGCAGACCTTCAAGCACATCCTGGTGCCGGTGTGGGTGCTGCATTACAACTACGGGGCGCGGGCGTTTCAGGTGGTGATGAACGGTTACACGGGGGCGATTGCGGGGGATTTCCCAAAGAGCTGGGTGAAGATTCTGTTGCTGGTGCTGTTTATTTGCGGATTGATCGGGCTGGTGGTGGCGCTGGCGCACGGGCGTTGAGGTCAGCGGGCGGGCGGTGGCGCGGGGAAATTGGCGGTCATTTTTCATGATGAAGATTTTGGTGATTGGATCGGGCGGGCGGGAACACGCGCTCGTGTGGAAGCTGGCGCAGTCGCGGCGGGTGGCGCGGATGTGGTGCGCCCCCGGGAACGCGGGGATCGCGGAGGAGCGGCTGGCGGGCAGTGGCGGGGCGGTGGAGTGCGTGGCGGTGGGCGCGGAGGATTTGCCGAAGCTGCTGGAGTTTGCGCGGCGGGAGCGGCCGGATTTGACGGTGGTGGGGCCGGATGCGCCGCTGGCGGCGGGGATTGTGGATTTGTTTCAGGCGGCGGGTTTGCGAATCTGGGGACCGAACCGGCAGGCGGCGCAGTTTGAGGGGTCGAAGGCGTTCTCGCAGGATTTCATGGAGCGGCATGGGATTCCGACGGCGAAGTCGGGGACGTTTCGGGAACCGGGGGCGGCGAAGCGGTTTGCGGCGGGCCTGGGCGGTCGTTGCGCGGTGAAGGCGGACGGGCTGGCGCTGGGCAAGGGCGTGTTGTTGACGAGCACGGTCGCGGAGGCGGAGCGGGCCATTGACGAGATCATGGTGGGGAAGGCGTTTGGCGCGGCGGGGCAATGCGTGGTGATCCAGGAATTGCTGGTGGGCATGGAGATTTCGCTGCATGCGCTGTGCGATGGGCGGCGGGCGCTGCTGTTTCCGACGGCGCAGGATCACAAGCGGGCGCTGGATGGCGATGAGGGTCTGAACACGGGGGGAATGGGGACGTATTCGCCCGCGCCGTTCCTGACGGACTCCGAACTGGCGACGGTGGGGCGGCAGATTTTGGATCCGTGGTTGCGGGGTTGCGCGGCGGAGGGGATTGATTTTCGGGGCATCCTGTATCCGGGGGTGATGTTGACGGCGGAGGGGCCGAAGGTGTTGGAGTTCAACGCGCGGTTCGGTGATCCGGAGACGCAGGTTTATTTGACGCGGTTGGAGAGTGATCTGGTGGATCTGGTGGAGGCGAGCGCGGCGGGGACGCTGGACCGGGTGGAGCTGAAGTGGAGTCCGGACGCCGCGGTGTGCGTGGTGATGGCGTCGGGAGGTTATCCGGGGAGCTATCCGAAGGGGAAGGTGATCAGGGGGTTGGCGGAGGCGGGTGCGATGCCGGGGGTGAAGGTGTTTCACGCGGGGACGGCGCGGGTGGGTGCGGACGTGGTGACGAACGGGGGGCGGGTGCTGGGGGTGACGGCGGTAGCGCCGACGCTGGCGCTGGCGCGGGAGCGGGCTTATGCGGCGGTGGCGGTGATCCGGTTTGAGGGCGCGCACTTTCGGCGGGATATTGCGGCGAAGGCGTTGCGGTGAAGGTGAGGAGGAGGAGGGCGGTTGCGTCGGGCGGAGCAGGGGCGGGATACCGTGGGAACTTTTTCGGGCGGGTGAGAATTAGGTTCGACGGCGGAAGGATTGGTCGTGATATTGATCAGGAAGCGCGGTGGTGGGTGGCGACTTTATTGTGACAGGCCGCACGGGATACTTTCGATGAGCATGAAACTGAACCATGGTGGGGTGTTGACGCTGGCGCGGTGGGTTGCAACGGCTTGGTTGGGCGTGGCGGTGTCGGTGCCGGGGGCGGAGCCGGCGGGGTTCCAGGAGGTGTTCAGCCTGATCCGCTCGAATCTGGTGGGGATGAAGGAGGCGGAGTTGGACCGGGCGGCGGTGCAGGGGTTGCTGCAGCAGTTGCAGGGGCGGGTGGCGTTGTTGACCAATGATGCGGCGGGGGCGATGCCGAAGGTGCCGGAGAATCTGGTGGCGCAGACGAATGTGTTGGACGGGGCGTTCGGCTATGTCCGGATGGAACGGGTGGAAAAGGGCGCGGCGGGGCAGTTGGTGGCGGCGGTGGAAAAGTTGAACGCGGGGAGGCGGCTGAAGGGGACGATTCTGGATGTGCGGTTTGCGGGGGGGCAGGATTACTCGGCGGCAGCGGCGGCGGCGGAGAAGTTCATCGTCGGGGAGAAGCCGTTGTTGCAGATCGAGGGCAAGGTGTTGCGGTCCAATGCGACGAATGCGGCGGTGGCGGGGCCGGTGGTGGTGCTGGTGAACGGGGAGACGACGGCGGCGGCGGAGGCGCTGGCGGCGGTGCTGCGCAAGGCGAATGTGGCGGTGATCATCGGGGGGGCAACGCCGGGACAGGCGGGGGTGTTCATGGAATATCCGCTCAAGAACGGGCAGCGTTTGCGACTGGCCAGCGGGATGGTACGGCTGGGGGACGGGAGTGCCTTGACGGGGGCGGGGCTGAAGCCGGACATCGGCGTGGATGTGCCGGCGGCGGAGGAGCGGGTATATCTGGCGGATCCGTATGCGGTTTCGCAGGCGAGCGGGGCGGGGGCTACGGGGCCGGCGGTGGCGGGGGTGGCGCCGCGGCGGCGGATGAACGAGGCGGATCTGGTGCGGCGGCAACGGGAAGGGCGGAATACGGATGAGGACGAAGTCGCCGCACATGAGGGGGCGGGGGTCGAGAAGGGGCGGCTGGTAATCCGCGATCCGGCGCTGGCGCGGGCGGTGGATGTGCTGAAGGGGCTGGTGTTATTGAAGTCGGCGCGGGCGAATTGATTTCGCCGTTGACGGCTGCGCGTTCGCGTCTCACTTTCGCCGCCGCCTAGTGTTCGCATGAAGACCATCCTGTTTGTCTGCACCGGTAACATTTGCCGCAGCCCCATGGCTGAGGGTTTGTTCCGTCACATGGCGAAGAGCCGGGGTGATTACAAGGTGATGTCGGCGGGTTTGGGGGCGATCAACGGGCAGGCGCCGAGCACGTATGCGGTGCGGGGGGTGAAGGAGATCGGGATCGACAGTGCGGGGCTGCGGAGCCGGATGTTGACGGGGCAGATGGTGCAGGAGGCGGATCTGATCTTCGGGATGACGCACGGGCATGTGGACGCGATCAACCTGTTGTATCCGCAGGCGGTAGAGAAGACGTTCCTGTTGCGGGAGTTTGACGACACTTTGCAGGTTTACGAGAAGGACATCTCGGATCCAATCGGGGGTTCGTATGATGTCTATCTCAATTGCCGTGATCAAATCGAGCAGGGCATTGTTTCCATCCTTAAATTTATTGAGCAGCACTCCATGAGCGCAGTTTCCCCGGCGGTTGCACCCAAAACCCTCACGTTGTCCCTCGGCTCCGATCATGCTGGTTTGCGGCTGAAGGAGATCATCAAGGATCATCTGGCCAAGGGCGGGTTCCAGATTCACGACTTCGGCACGAACTCGACGGAATCGACCGATTATCCGGATTACGCGCAGGCGG
>CAZUUP010000044.1:0-17368 GCA_964623105.1 uncultured Akkermansia sp. | reverse complement strand
GTGCTGCCGGGTGGATCTGAAGATTCGGGGGAGGCGGGGCGGGTGCGCATCGCATCGGTTTCCATGGGCAAGGCGCGCGCAAGGATCGGGGAGGTCACGGCATTGAGGCCGTTGGAGGGGGCATTTTCGGGCTCGCGGCGGCAGGCGATTTGGTTGCGCGGATCTGGCACGCACTGGCGTGGCTTCTTCGTCGCTCCGGCTTGACATGTGGGGCCGAAGGTCTGAATGGTGAGGGCCGCCATTGTTGGCAAGCCGTGAACGATTTTGCTGAAACTGATCAACTGGTTTGCTGCCCGGAGTGTGGGCAGGAACCGCGCCTCAGTCGGCGTCCGCCCAAACAGTCGGTGGGGGTGGCGGGAGATTACATCATTGAGTGCGGTTGCGCGGAGCGCGAGTGCCTGTTCGTCAATTTCTCCCGGGCGGAAGCGATTGCCCGATGGAATCGCGAGATCAAGGGTGAAGAGTTGCGGGCGTAAGATCGGTGGAGGGGAAGGCGGTTCCGGTCGGCAGGACAGTCTGGCAGCGCGCGGATGGCGCTAGTGACCGAGGCGGGCTGACGAAATGGTGGCTGGCAGCCTTTGGGGGCAGGCTCAGGAGATTTGCTCGCCCCTGGAGTGTTTTTCCGACCGCCAGTGGACTCCGAGGCGAGCCACCATGGGCAGCAGCGCGGCAAAAAAAAGTGCCGAAGCGACCGCCCACCAGAGGTCTGATTCACGGTGATTGTTGGTCACCGAAAGGCTGCCGAAAAACCCGAAGATCGCACCTACTGTGATCAGGACTTTCATGATCGCGCCATCCGGGTGTCGAAATTGACAGAAACCGGACATGACTAGGTTCCACCCGTGAACTAACTGGGATGCGGAAATCGGTACCACAGGATCGATGTGTTGTCGAATACAATTAATTCCCGGTCGGAACCGGGGTGCAAAATGCGACGCAAAGGCGCTGTTTGCGCCCGCTTGACCGGCGGGCGAATTTTAGGGTAGAGTTCTTGGCGTTCCCGGTTTCCAACCTTCCAACCCCAGTGCCTGCGAATATTTTCACCGGTGCTCCATCATGCGGCAGAAACTGCGTCCGGGTTTCGCCCGGGTGGGCGGCGTCGCGGGGTCCGGCCGGGTTCACGTTGATCGAGTTGTTGGTGGTGATCGCGATCATCGGCATTCTGGCCGGAATGCTCTTGCCGGCGTTGGGGCAGGCCAAGGAAAAATCCAAACGGACCCAATGCTTGTCGAACCTGAAACAGCAGGGTCTGGCCAACTCGATGTATCGGGATGATTATCAGGACGAATTTCCGACCGCCCGAAACGGGGCGGGGAACCCGGATGTGGTGACCACCTACTACGCGTACGGCGGCAAGAACGGTACCGAGTACAATGCGCCGGACCGGTTGATCAATCCATACCTTACTCTGGGAAACTCGGTGACGACCGGAACGGACGGTGCCGCCCGCGCGTTCCTGTGTCCCAGTGACACCGGCGCCTTGCGGGCCGCGTGGCCGGCGGACCGCAAGCCCCGGATTTATGACACCTTTGGCAGCAGCCATCATTACAACAGTGGGGCCAACAACAACGACGGGGCCAAGGGGCTGTTCCGGAAGCGCACCGGCCACATCAACAATCCGAACAAAGTGATCCTGGTGAACGACTTTTCCTTCAATGTGCATGCGCTGAACAACGCGGTTTTCCAGTATTCCTACTGGCACGACGCGAAGCGGCTCGGCTTCGGCAACGTCGCCTTTGTCGACACGCATGTCGAATACCTGCAGGCTTCGCAGAATGCGCCGGATTTTCAGAACGGCGCGAACTGGTCGTTTGCGTTCGACGCCCAGTGAGGCCGGTGGCTGGTTTGCCGACGGGGTGAACAGCCGGACGGTTCGGGGCTTGCCGGTGGCGGGTTGATTTTGCCCGCCGGAGAATCTGCTTTCAAAATCCCGGTTTGGGAACCAACTATCGCCCGTGCCCGATTCGAAGCGAACAGGAGAAGTGGTTCACCGCGGCATTCCGGTTTCCCCCGGGATCAGCCGGGGCAAGGTTCTCGTTGTCGCGATCCCGCAGGAGGGCGAGATTCCGAAGCGCGAGATTTCCGAGGCGGAGGTCAGCGCGGAACTGGAGCGTTTTCACGAGGCGTTGATCCGGACGCGGCAGCAGATCCAGGATGTGCAGCGGCAGGTTACCGCCAGCATCGGCGCGCAGGACGCGGGCATTTTCGATGCTCATTTGCTGGTGCTGGAGGATTCCACCCTGATTGACGAGGTCGGCCGGGTGGTCAAGCGGCGGCAGGTCAACGTCGAGCAGGCGGTGCGCGAGGTGACGGACAAGTATCTGCAGGTGCTGTCGTCGATTGAGGACGAGTATTTGCGGGAACGGGCGTCGGACATTCGCGACGTGACGGCGCGGATCATGAACAACCTGCTGGGGCAGCAGGAGGCGGTGGATCTCCGCCATCTGTCCGAACCGTGCATCATCGTCAGCCATGATCTGACGCCGTCGACCACGGCGCAACTGGACAAGCGCAATGTGCTCGGGTTTGCGACTGATGTCGGCAGCAAGACTTCCCATACGGCGATTCTGGCGCGGTCCCTGCACATCCCGGCCGTGGTGGCGCTGAAGACCATTTCGCAGCATCTCGCCAATGGCACCCAGGTGTTGCTCGACGGCTACAACGGGGTGGTGGTGGTCAATCCGACCGACCAGACGTTGTTTGAGTACGGTCAACTGGCCAAGAAGCAGCTCAACGTCGATGAAAAGCTCCGCACGGTCCGTGACGATCCGGCCATCACGCTGGACGGAACCCGGCTGATGCTGTCGGCCAACATCGAATCCCCCGAGGACACCACGGCCGTGCGGGAGAACGGGGCCGAAGGCGTCGGCCTGTTCCGCACGGAGTTTTTATTCCTCAATCGCGACACCCTGCCGGATGAGGAGGAACAGTTCCGGGCCTACCAGCAGGTGGCGGCGGCGTTGCATCCCGAGCCGGTGATCATCCGGACGCTGGATATTGGCGGGGACAAGTTTGTCGAGCATTTCGGGCTGGAGCAGGAGCTCAACCCGTTTCTGGGCTGGCGCGCCATCCGGTTCTGTCTGACCGAAAAGGAGATCTTCCGCCGGCAGTTGCGCGCCATCTTGCGGGCCAGCGCGGCTGGCAATGTGAAGGTCATGTACCCGATGATCTCCAGCGTGGATGAACTGGATCAGGCCAACGCCATGCTTGAGGAATGCAAGGCCGAGTTGCGCGCCGCAGGCACCGCTTTCGACAGCCAGATCGAGGTGGGGGTGATGATTGAAATCCCGTCCGCGGTGCTTGTTGCCGACGCCCTGGCCTCGCGTGTGAAGTTTTTCAGCATCGGGACCAACGACCTCATCCAGTACTCGCTGGCCGTGGACCGGATGAATGAGAAGATCGCCCATCTCTACGAGCCCACGCATCCCGCCATTCTGCGCCTGATCAAGATGACGGTGGATTCGGCGCATCGCCACGGCATCTGGGTTGGGGTATGCGGCGAGATGGCCAGCGAACCGGCCCTGGTGCCGCTGCTGCTGGGGTTGGGGGTGGATGAATTGAGCGTCACCCCGAGCCAGGTTCCGCAGGTGAAGTTCCTGATCCGGCGCGCCAAGATGTCCGATGCGGTCAAGCTGGCGGAATTCGCCCTGACGTGCGAATCAGGGACCGAAATCCTTGCCCGTTCGGTCGCGCTGGCCCGGCAGGTGGCGCCGCTGCTGATGGAAGCCCGTTGAGCTGGAAGAATGTCGCAATCCTCGCGGCACGGGTTGGTCAAGCTGGCGGTTCGCCGTCTCCCCGGCTTGCCTCGATCCCCCGGGTGTTTTCTCGTCGTTGCTGCTGCCCGTGGTTCGGGGACTAACTGCCGGGATTGGGCGTGCCTTTGGCCGGATTGGTCGCTGCGTCCGGCGTCCGCATCCGCCAGTAGCCGGCCAACAGGCTGCCGATGACGGAATGAAACACCGCCGAAATGGCGCATGGCGTGGCGGTCGCCGGCATTTGCGGGAAATTATTCTGCGCCAGCACCACTCCCAAGCCGGAATTCTGCATCCCGACCTCGATGGCCACGGTGCGATTGACGATTTTGTCGTAGCCAAAGAGCTTCGAGAACACATACCCGAGTGCGAATCCCCCCGTGTGCAGGAGCAAAACCGCCAGCAGCAAGGTTCCGCCGGATTGCCGGATGTCGGCCGCGCGCTGCCCGATGATGCTCGCGCAGATCAGGACGATGGTGATCACCGAGATCAGGGGGGCCACCGGCAGAACCCAGCGAACCAGCTGCGGGGAGAACTGGTTCAACCCCAGGCCTAGCAGCAGCGGGGCGAGGACTACTTTCACGGTGTCGAGAAACAGCTTCGTCGCATCCACCGGCACGTAAGTCCCTGCCAGCCATTTCGTGAGCAGGGGGGTCATCACCACCGCCGCAAAGGTCGTACACATGGTCATGAGCACCGACAGGGCCACGTTGCCTCGCGCAAGGTAGGTGACTACGTTGGATGCCGTCCCTCCCGGACAGCAGGCGACCAGAATCAAGCCGACGGCCAGGGGCGTCTCCAGTTGCAGGGCGCGGGCGATGGTCACACCCAGCAGCGGCATGATCGAATACTGGGCCACGAATCCCACCGCAATCGCCCGGGGCATCCGCAGCACCTGCCGGAAATCCGCAACGGTCAGCGTGATCCCCATCCCCAGCATGATGACCGCCAGCCCCCAGACAATCTGTTGTCCGCGGAACCAGGTGAACAACCCGGGCTCCATCAGGGCCAGCGCCCCTCCGAGGAGGACCCAGAAGGGGAACAGGTTGGTGATGTGGTCGAGTGCTCGCGACATGATGTGGCGGGGACGCTAGCCGTCACCTCCCCGTCAAACCACTCTCTTTTTGGCCCCGGTGGGGGCCGATGGCTTCCCGTCGATGGGAACAAAAGAAAAAGGCGACCAGCCTTCCGGCCGATCGCCCTGAACTTTGGAGAAGAAAGATTACTTCTTCTTGCCGCCGTTGCACTTCTCGCAAACCTTCTTGTCCTTGGCCGCATCCACGCAGCACTTGTGGGCGCATTCCTTGCCGGCCTTCTGGGCCTTGTCGCAGCAGGAACCGTCCTTGAACTTCGGCTTCTCGTCGGCGGCCATGGCAACGCTGACGAGCATGGCAGCGGCGAACGAGAGGGCAGTGAGGGACTTAACGAGCTTCATAGTTTACCTTTTGATTTGTTTTGTAGTTAGCCAAACCAGCAGCCGCACCGACAACGCGCCGGGCGAGTTCCGTTGGTTCTGCTTTCGACGAGGAACAGCTTTCCATATTCAGCGGCCCGTGTCTAACTGTATATCTTGCTGATTAACAGGTTGTTAAGTATATCTAGTGCAGCGAAAACCGGCCGATGTTCTTGTTTTCTGCTGATTCAATGCTGAGCGATTCTGATGGAGGGGCTTGGGTTTCCGACCGTTCCAATGCACTGCGGCCGCTGGTTTTGATCGGTGGATCGTTCGTGCTTTGCGCTCCGGGCGGGCGGTGCTGGAGCTGTCGATGGCAGCGGATTTACCCGGGCTCGAACCGCATCGCGGCCCGGTGAGGGAGGCTGCAATGCTGGCGTCGAGGCACGAGCGGCGAGACGCATGCCGCCACTGCGGGCCCGGGGGCTTTCCGCCGTCGCAACAACGAAATTGCCCGGCCGCCGTGCTTGACACCTGGTGCCTCCTGCGGAGTATCGCAGGCAGTGCAACGCGAGAGCATTTGGCCATCGAACCGCTGAGTGACCCAGAATCAATTTCCTTTCAAAAATTCGCACGGCTCCCCAACGGAAAGAGATCCCCCATGAAGATGCTGCCAACGTTGTTGCTTGCTCTCGTTTCCTTCACGCGTTCGCTTTCGGCCGCCCCGTTGCTGGAGCAGGCCGCGCTCTGGACCGCCGGGCAGGATGGCTATCACACCTACCGCATTCCCGCCCTGCTTGTGACCGCCAAGGGTTCCGTGCTCGCGTTTTGCGAGGGCCGCAAGACCGGTTCTGGCGATCACGGTGACGTGGATCTGATCATGAAGCGCAGTACCGACGGCGGGCGCACCTGGTCCCCGCATCGCATCGTGTACGAGGAAGGCGGCACGGCGAAAATCACCATCGGCAACCCTTGTCCCGTGGTGGATGCCAACACGGGAACCATCTGGCTGCCGTTCAACCGCGACAACAAGGCCGTGTTCATCACCTCCAGCACCGATGACGGTGTGACTTGGTCTCCGCCGCTCAATCTCAGCGCCACCACGATGAAGTCCGACTGGGACTGGGTGGCGACCGGGCCGGGAATCGGCATCCAGCTCACGCACGGGCCGCACAAGGGTCGGCTGGTCATTCCCAGCGACCACAAGCGTTCGCTCGCCAGCAAGCAGCCGGAATGGAATTCGCACATGATGTTCAGCGACGACGGCGGGGCGACATGGCGGATCAGTGCGCCCATCCAGGCCGGCGGCAACGAATGTCAGGTCATCCAGCGCGCCGACGGTTCGCTGCTGGTGAACACACGGATGCAAGGCGGCTGGCAGGGCCTGCGCGGTACTGCCACCAGCACCGACGGGGGCGCGACTTGGACTGCCATCGCGCACGAGAAACAACTCCCGTGTCCAAAATGCCAGGGTAGCCTGTTGCGTTATGACGACCGGCGCCTCCTCTTCAGCAACCCCCATCCACCCGACCCGAAGGACGGCAAACCCAGCGGTTCCCGTGTGCGCCTGACCGTCCGAAGCAGCACGGACGACGGCCTGACTTGGCCTCTTGCCAAGCGCCTGCACGAAGGCCCCTCCGCCTATTCCTCCCTCGCACGACTGCCGGACGGAACGGTTCTCTGCCTTTACGAAGGCGGCGAAAAAAGCCCCTACCAATTGCTCCGCCTCGCGCGCTTTAACTTGGAATGGCTCACCGCGCCCTGACGGTGTGCCGCCCGCCGGGAGTCAGGGCCGTTTCTTATTGAACCGCAGACACTTCCAACTTCGCAGGCCAGATTTCCCCTGCCAGAGCCATGCCCCGCCGGGCACTGCAGATCCGCCTCCGCCGGCCTCGTTCCAAAAAATGATGCCTTTCGTCCCCGAATGCGCTTAGGCTTCCCACCAGCGGATTCGGAATTCCCAACCCATCCATGGAAAAAATCCTTCTGATCGATGACGAAACGGACGTGCAATACTCGTTCCGGCGGATTTTTGATTCGCCCGATATCGAGATCATCCCCGCCAGCTCCGGCGAAGAAGGCCTCAAACTCATCCCCAAGCTCAAGCCCGATCTGGTGATCATGGACGTTCGCATGGGCGGCATCAGCGGCCTCGAAACCCTCCGGCGCCTGCGCCAGACCAACTCCAAACAACTGGTCATCATGATGACCGCCTACGGCACCACCCAGACCGCCATCGAGGCGATGAAACTCGGCGCCTACGATTACCTCCTCAAACCCTTCGACATCGCCAAGCTCAAGCAAATCGTCGCCAATGCCCTCAAGGCCGCCCGCGACATGCGCCAGGTCGTCAGCTTCCGTCCCCTGCTCGAAAACGAGGACTACGAGCAAGGCATTGTCGGCCGCGCCGAGGCCATGCAGTCCGTCTTCAAGCTCGTCGGCCAGCTCGCCGCCTCCGACGCCACCGCCCTCATCACCGGCGAGAGCGGCACCGGCAAGGAACTCGTCGCCCGCGCCATCTACCACCATAGCAAACGCAGCGACCAGCCCTTCATGGCCATCAACTGCGCCGCGATCCCCGAAAACCTCCTCGAAAGCGAACTCTTTGGTCATGAAAAAGGCGCCTTCACCGGGGCCACCGTCCAGCGCATCGGCAAGTTCGAGCAATGCAACCGCGGCACGCTCTTCCTGGACGAAATTGGCGACATGACCCCGTCCACCCAGACCAAAATCCTCCGCGTCCTCCAATCCGGCACCTTCGAGCGCGTTGGCGGCAACCAATCCGTCCAGGTTGACGTCCGCATCATCGCCGCCACCAACAAAAACCTCGAAGAAGCCGTCGCCAACCGCCAATTCCGCGAAGATCTCTTCTATCGCCTCAACGTCGTCCGCATCCAACTGCCGCCCCTGCGCGAGCGCCAGGGCGACATCCCGCTGCTCGTGGACTATTTCCTCCAGAAATACGCCCGCAAACACGGCACCGCCCCCCGGGTCGTCGTCCCCGAAACCCAGCAACTCTTCGAACGCTACCCCTGGCCCGGCAACGTCCGCGAACTCGAGAACGTCATCCAGCGCGCCCTCGTCGTTGCCAAAGGTGAAGCCATCCTCCCGGCCGACCTGCCGCCGGAAATCGCCCGCACCGCGCCGCCCGCGCGGATCGAACCCGCTCCCGTCCCCGCCCCGTCCGCCGCGCCACTCCCCAACGACATTCAACCCCTCGTCCGCGCCCTCTTCGAGTGGGCCCGCGCCCGGCCCCAGCAAAAACTCATCCCCGCCGTCGAACGCGAACTCATCATCAACGCGCTCCTCGAACACCGCGGCAATCAGGTCCACGCCGCCCGCATGCTCGGCATCACCCGCGCCACCCTCCGCAAACGCGTCGAAAAATTCGGCATCAAGCAGGAACTACAGGTGAAGTAAACCTCGTCGCCGGCGAAATTCCCCTCGCCTCGCCTCCTTTAAAGCCCGCGCCCAAAACACCCCGCTCCTCGCGGGGCACAGGGCGCGTTTCCATTCCCCTCGTTCACCCCGCCGCCCTCGAATCCAAACGTAATCGGACGGGCGCTGCCTCCCATCCTTTGCTCCCGGAGTGCCACGCAATTCGGGATGCCAGCGCCCGCTTCCTCGACGCTGATTCCATGACTCCCGCCCACCGCCAAGTGGCCCTCTTCAAGCTCCAACGCAGTTTCTCACACCCCCTGTTTCCAATTCCCGCTTGTTTTTCGGCCCGCAATACCAATTAATCCTCTAATTCAAAGGTTGTGATGGCCACCCAAACCATTTCCACACCATCGACGATGATGACCCGCCATCTTGTGCTGCTCTGGTTTGGCTGGGCGGCGGTTGCCCAGGCCCAAATCCAACTCGACGGCACCCTCGGCCGCCCCGCCCCCGCGCTCGCCGGACCCAACTTCCAAATTCACGCCGACTACGGCCGCCAGGTCGGGCGCAACCTTTTCCATAGCTTCCGGCACTTCAACCTCGCCACCGGCGAGTCCGCCAGCTTCTCCGGCCCGGCCACCGTGCGCAATGTGCTCGCCCGCGTCACCGGCGGCTCCGTGTCCTCCATCGACGGCCTCATCCAGTCCACCATTCCCGGCGCGAACCTCTTCCTGCTGAACCCTGCCGGCATCGTGTTCGGACCCAATGCCTCCCTCGACGTCAGCGGCGCCTTCACGGCCACGACCGCCGATTACATCCGGTTTGCCGACGGCGGCCGCTTCTCCGCCAATCCCGCCGAGCGCCCTGTCCTAACCTCGGCCGACCCGCGCGCGTTCGGCTTTCTTCCCGCCACTCCGGCGGACGTCACCCTGAACGACACCCAGCTTGCTGCTGCCCCCTACTCGAGGCTTGTGGTGGTCGCCGGGAACGTTCAGCTCAATGGCACCGCCACCCTGTCCGCTCCCGACGGAGTGGTCGAGCAATTCGCCGTCGGCACCGCTCCAGAGCCGCGCGAATATGTTCTCCCGTCCCAGGAACTCCGTCCGCCCCCCGCCATCATCCCCGGCAACGTGCAGTTCGATGGCTCGCTTGGCCCTGCTTCGACGCTCTCCGGGCCGGTTTACGAGATTGACGCCGCGTCCGGCCGCCTTGCGGGGCCAAACTTGTTTCACAGCTTCCTCGACTTCCAAATCAACTCCGGCGAAGCCGCCGTCTTCACCGGGCCGCCGGCCGTCCAAAACATCCTCGTCCGCGTCACCGGTACCCAACCCTCGCGCATCGATGGCGCGGTGATCGCCGAGATTGCCGGTGCGAACCTGTTCTTCATGAATCCCAACGGCATCACGCTCGCCTCGGGCGCCGGGATGTCACTCGACGGCTCGCTCCTGGTGACGACCGCAGATCACCTGCGCTTCCGCGACGGGGCGGTCTTTCCGGCCCGGCCCGGCGGGGTGGCGGTCTTCAGCCCCGAGCCCGTCACTGGCCTGGGTTTCCAGCCGTCAGAATTCGCCGCCCGCGGAGCCAACGGCCCCATCCGCCTGCACGATCCGGACTTCGACGGGGTTGTGTCGGCCCCCGAATTTCGGATGTCGCCCGGCAAAACTCTCGCCCTCATCGGTGGTGAGATTGACGTGAATCATCGCACACTGCTGGCTCCCGGCGGTGCCGTGGCGTTGCTCGCTCTGAACTCTCCTGGCGAACTCGACCTCGATCTCCACAATCCCGCGGCCGAATTCACCACCCGCGCCTTCACCGATCATGCCGCGCTAAACCTGCTCAACGACACCACCATCAACGTCAACGGCGCCCGGGCAGGTCTGGTCACCTTCCGCGGCCGCGACATCCTTCTGGACAACGGCGTCCGCATCGAGGCCCAGTCCGACAACGTGGACTCCGCTCTCGCCATCGACATCCTCGCGACCCGCCGCCTGACCCTCGACAATTTCTCAGCCATCACCGCCCTCGTCTTCGGCTCCGCGCGCGGCGGGGACATGCGCATCGAAGCACCACGCGTGACGCTCGATAATTATTCCTCCCTGCGCACCGACGTCTACTTTGGCTCCACGGGCGACGGAGGCAAACTCCTCCTCCGGGCCCACCAACTCACCATCTCCGGACTCGGGACCATCGGCGCATCCGTGAGTGGTGCCGGTCGCGGCGGTGAGATCCGCGTCGAAGTGCGTGACACCCTTGAACTGGGAACCGCCGGCTTGGGGGCGGAAATCTCGGCGATCAGCTTTGACGGACCCGTCGGTCGCATCCACCTCCAGGCGGGCCGCCTGCTCATGGGCCCGGACTCGCGTATCGCCACCGAATCGGAAAGCCGGTTCGCCGGCGGGGCCATCAATGTCCGGGCCGGGCTGCTCCGCGTCGCCGGCGGCCAGATTTCCGCGACCAGCAACAACGAGGGTGACGGCGGCTCCATCACCATTGCCGCCGATCGGACGGAATTGATCGGACGCGAAGACGGTGCCTTCGCCGGAATTCAAAGCATGACCGGCAACCTGTTTTCCTCCAGTCGTGGCGGGTCCATCGAACTTCGCCGGGGCGACTCGGGACGCGGCGAACTGGTGATGCGGGATTTGGCCCGCATCTCCACCTCCTCGTTTTCTCTCGGTGCGGCCGGCGATATCCTCGTGGATCTGGACGCCATCGCCCTTCATCGCGGGGCGGGCATCAACTCGAGTTCGGAATTCATCGGCCACGCCGGCAGCGTGATCCTGCGGTCTGCCGGCTCCATTCACCTCACGGGCGGTTCGAGCCTCGCCGTCACCGCGCAACAAAGCCGCGCCGGGAGCTTGCAACTGACCGCCGCCCGCGACCTGCGCCTTGCCGACGCGCAACTCAGCGCCACCTCGCTCCTGGACGGTGGCTCAATCGAACTCAAGGCCGGCAACCTCATCCTGCTCGAGGGCAGCCAAATTAGCGCCTCCGCGGGCTTCGACGGCGGGAACATCCTCCTCGATCCCCCGCTCATCGTGCTCCGCAACTCGTCCGTCACCGCCAATTCGGCCGCCGCCAACGCCGGGTTCATCACCATCGTGGCTGGCGGCTTTCTCCGCTCCGGCAGCACCGTCCAGGCGACCACGCCAAACAAGACGGCCTTCCAAGGCCAGATCGAGGTCACGGCCCCTGACTCAGACCTCTCCGGTGAACTGGTTCCCCTGACCGGGGTCTTTCTCCACGCCGATTCCCGCCTGCTGGAGAACTGCGCCGCCCTCTCGCTCGGCACCGGCAGCTCGTTCATCACCCACGGCCGCGGCGGCCTCAGTCTTGCTCCCTAAATCCGGCTTGCGCCCGCGCCCAAAAACTTTACCCTCCCGACCTAATACTCCTTTGGTACCACCCGGCCGAGCCGCACCCGATGCACACCCTCACTACCCTCACCGCCGCCCTGTTCATCCTCGGCAATCTTACCGCTTCCGCCCAATCCCTGCGCCCCGACCTCAAGCTCTCCCTCGCCGACCTCGCCCCGAAGGAGGCCAAACCCGGACAGCGCGTCGAGGTCACCGACGAAACCCGCAACGTCGGCAACAGCCCCGCCGCCTCCACCGTCTGCGAATTCTGGCTCGGACCGCGCAGCGACTCCACGACCGGGGCCGTCAAACTGGATCAATGGACCAAAAACGTCGGAAACCTAGCCCCTAACGGCGCTTATATCCGGCCCATCGGCTCCCGGCACTTCACCATCCCGGCCACCGCCACCAACCGCGGCCCCCAGTTCATCATCGGTATCCTCCGCCGCGTCACCGCCGAGTCCAACCTCGCCAACAACACCAACGCCGTCGCCATCACGATTCTGGCGCCTTGAAACAACCAACCCCCAAAAAATTGAAGTTTCCCCGCCCAGCCCAGACGTTCGCGAAACTCATTGGCTCGCTGCTCCTCGCACTCACCTTGACCGCCTGCAGTACGACCTCAAACGATAGCACTAAAGGTATGCCAATCATCCTCACCCTTACCCTCAAAGACCTCGTCGCCGCCAATCCACGGCCCGGCACCACCATCGAACTCACCGACGTCACCACCTGCGCCGCCAACAGCGCGCCCTCCAGCCCCACCGTCGTGGAATTCTGGGTCGGCACCACCAAGGACCAGATCTCTGGGGCCATTCAGATCATCCAACCGCTCAGCAAAAACGTCAGCATGCTGGTCCCCAACCAGTCTTACACCCGCGCCGCCGGTTCCCGCTCCCTCTTGATCCCGAGTTCCGTCACTGCCGGGCCGCGGTTTGTCATCGCCCGCCTTCGACATTATCCAACCGTCATCACCTCCTTCCCCATCACCATCAACCCTTGAATCACCTCCGGGCCTCTTCGCCCGCCGTTTGATTCAACCAAAACAACCTCAACTCCCAACCCTATGTTCCAGTTCCTTGCCCCGTATCGCCTCCTCAAAGTCACCGCCGCCCTCGCCCTCGCCACTGGCCTGGCTGCCTGCACCAACGCGCACAAGGCTCAAACGACCGCCCCCCGCCGCGTCAACCTCTCGATTGGTTTGAGCGCGCCCGAAATCCGGGTCCACGGCTCCAGCAAACTCATCCTCTGCCCCGACGCCGTCTGGAATTCTCATACCAACGCCTCGACCCCGGGAGCCACCGTCCATCTCTTCATCAGCAACCACCCCCAGGGCATCACCGGCAAGAGACCGCTGCTGACCTACGGCACCGGCCAGACCTCCCGCAACGTCCCCTCCGTTTCTCACGACCGGCCCTACGGCCGCCCCGTCGGATCCTCCTATTACCAGATGCCCGTCCCGGAACCCACTGGTCGCCACTATATCATCGGCGAAGTGCGCACCAACGGCGACATCGACGAAAACTACCTGAACAACACCACCTCCGTCGCCATCGACTTCTGACCCCGCCCCTCCGCCCGTCCCGGCCACATTCCTTCGCTCCTCGCGTGCCTATTCCACGCCGCGCCCCGCGCCTCCCCTTCCTCCGGCGTCTCCGGTTGCTGGTCGCGTTGATTCTGCCCTTCGCGACCGCCCGGGCCGAAGAAACCCTTCCCCGTCGCGCCGACCGGCCCGCTTCTGCGACCATGCCGGTCACCCCGCTCATCACCAATTTCCGCTTCCTCGGCAACACCGTCTTCTCCGAACTCGAACTCGCCGAACACCTCGCCCCGTTCCTCCACCGCAAAGCCACCTTCGCCGAACTCGAAAACGCCCGCACCGCCCTCACTCTCCGCTACGTCAACGCCGGCTACGTCAACTCCGGCGCCCTCCTCGACGCCCCGCCCGATGCCTCCGGCGAAGTCACTTTCCGCATCATCGAGGGCAGCCTCCACCAGATCGACATCACCGGCGCCCGTCACCTTCGCGCCGCCTACTACCGCAGCCGCATCGCCCGTCACGGCACCACTCCCCTCAACCTCGGTCGCCTCGAAAAGGGCCTCATGCTTCTCAAGGAAGACCCCAACCTCCGCCAACTCAACGCCGAACTCAAACCCGGCGCCGTCCGCGGCACCGCCAGCCTCGACGTCAAGGTCGCCGAAAATTCCCCGTGGAGCGCCGCCCTTCAAGCCGCCAATGACCGCCCCGCCAGTGTCGGTGCCGAATCCCTTCAACTCGTCGCCGCCCACTCCAGCCTCCTCGGCTGGGCTGACGCCCTCGAATTCCGCTACGGCATCGCCCAGCGCAACCGCAGCGGCGCCGAATGGTCCGATGTCCGCAATCTCAGCGCCTCCTACACCGTTCCCGTAACGTCCTACGACACCACGCTGCGCCTGGCCTACGGACGCCACGACTTCGCGGTCATCGAGGAACCATTCAACTCGCTCGACATCACCAGCGAATCCGTCAATTACAGCGTCACCCTGCGCCAACCGCTCCACCGCACCCCGCAGAGCGAATTCGCCATCGGCCTCACTGGCGACTGGCGGCAGAGCAAGTCCTACCTTCTCGGCCTCCCCTTCGCCTTTTCCCCCGGCGCCGTCAACGGCGAGACCACCGTCAGCGTCCTCCGCTTCTTCCAGGAATGGACCGCTCGCGACCCCCGGCAGGTCCTCGCCCTCCGCTCCAGCATCAACTTCGGCCTCGAAACCCTCGGCGCCACCGCCAACCAGACCTCCCGCGACAGCAAATTCGTCTCCTGGCAAGGCCAGGCCCAATACGTCCGCCGCCTCGACTCCCGCGGCGACCAACTCATCCTTGGCGCCTCCTTCCAAGCCAGCGACAGCCCCCTGCTCTCCCTCGAACAATTCAGCATCGGCGGCGCCAACACCGTCCGCGGCCTGCGCGAAAACCAGATCGTCCGCGACATCGGCTGGGTCGGTTCCGTCGAATTTCGCCTGCCCGTCTGGACCTCTGCCACCGGCCAGCCTCGCCTCCAACTCGCACCCTTCCTCGACTACGGCATCGGCTGGAATATCGCCGCCCCCACACCCCGCCAATCCGACGCCGCCAGCGCCGGCATCGGCCTCCTCTTCAACCCCATCCGCCAGATCAACGGCCGCCTCTACTGGGGTCACCCCTTTCGCAACTTCAACACCGGCTCCCGCGACCTCCAGGACCACGGACTCCACTTCAACATCAGCGCCCGAATCTTCTGACCCCCCGCGCGCCTCTCACTCTCCGCGGTGCGACACACGAACAACGGGGTCAGTCCACACTTTTGACACTAGTTTCCTTTCGCGGTCAGCTTATTTGGCCGCCCGGAAGATGGGTTCTCGCCGGTCCCCGCAATTAAGGCCTGGCAAATCGCCCCTTCGCATTCAATCAAAAGCTTGCGAGCCATTCGCACAGACGAGTGCGGCCGTTCTGTGTGTCAATAGTTTGGACTGACCCCTTGTATGATTGACGGTGATCAAACAGTCAGTTGCCGCTACTCGTTGGATAATTCGTCAATAGCAGATTGGAAGGTAAACAGACCTTGCCATCCCGAACCACCTTAGTGGCCTCGATGCGATCAATCGCCAAATCAAGTTGAACCAAGTCTGTCGCTCGAACTACCGCACCGCCCCCTTGAAGAATGATCACATATCCGGGCTGCCCTGGATTGGGATGCCATCCGTCAATCTCCAACCAAAATGAACAGATCGGATTATCTTCAAGAACTGAGATGCCATCCTGTTTCAAAATCTTGCTTAATCGCAACGCAGATGGTCGGAGCGTCTTTTCCATCCGCTTGCCTATACCTACAGGAAAAGTCCAAGGGACAATGTAGTTTTTGGATTGCGCCGGAGGCCGAACTCTAGGTGGTGTTCCGGTCTGACCCCGTGAATTGCCTTCGGAAAATGCAATGACACCAATGACGAGGATGGCTCCAAGAAACTGACGGTTCCACCTTTTGAATGACTCGACGTTCATATTTAAAGGTTTGGTATAACGGTATTTGATGCCAATTGTCTGACTGCAAAAGAAAATGGAGTCACTGAATAACACCCGCACAATCCATTCATTGAATGCGGTGCCGGCAGATGTATCCGGCCACACTCATATAACCATGAGTATTCGTAGATTTGGGCCACTCCGGTCATTCCGAGGGTTGACCTACGCGTGTCAATCACTCTGATTGTGCCTGTCCCCGATTGCGGACCGGTAGGGCAGCCGGGCCGGCGAATTGTGTGAGTTACTCTGGAAATAGTTGAATCGGGGGTTCCCGGTGGGGCCGTTGGAAAATTTACAGCCTGACCATCAATGACAAGCGAGCCTTGGTAGGGTGCCCCATAGTTGAAGTTTGATTGCCTCCCAGGGCCAATTGATTCAACACTAACCATTAGATCGATTGCGCCTGGTGTAAACGGACCATTACAAAGGTTCCTGCCAGTTAGCGATATATCGATTGTTGCGACTGAATCGGTGCCTCGACTTAGGTCCGGATCGGGATAAGCAAATGCAATTAGACCAAATGGATCAATCATACTTAGAGGCTGATTGTTCAAATACGAGAACACATTAATCCCCCCACGCTCTGTAATTGGATCCCGGCTCAACCACCTCCCCGTCCCGGCATCATAATCCCGATATAGATACTTCATGCGGCGGGTGAGGTCATCGGCGAATTGGGTGCTGAAGCGGAGGGAGTTGGCTTCGGCGGCGGGGCCGGTGGCGCGGAGGGTGTTGCCGAAGGGGTCGTACTCGTAGCGGGCGGTTTCGGTGCCGGTGGAGGCGTTCAGCAGGGCCGCTACATTTCCGTTTCCGTCGAAGCAGGCGAAATGCGTTCCGTTGGTCCCAAGACTTACCGCCAGCAACCCGCCCACACCGCCTGCACCTTGCATTGTGCCGCTGAGGTCGGAACCCCGCAGGTAGGTTTGCTCGGCTTGGTTGTTGCCGTTCAGGACGGCCAGCAACACCTTGTCATCCCAAACGAAGCGATTGGTGGCTTGGGGAACCCAGTCGTCATTAGTCCAAGAGTAGATGATGCGTTGGGACCAGCGGCCATCGGGGAGGTGACTCCAATCCTCTCGAATTTTTGAATTAAGAATTGCGAATTGCGAATTCTGGAAGGTCTCAAGGCCGAGGGATTCGGTGCGGATGAGGCGGTTTTCGGCGTCCCAGGAGTTGGTCCAGCGGCCGTCGCGGGTGAGGTTGCCGTCGGCGTCGTGGAGATAGGTCTCGGGGGTTTGGGGGAGGAAGAGGGTGCCGGTGTTGCTGGCGACTAAGTCCGTGCCGCCGGTGCCGGCACCGCGGAGGACGGCGACGTTGGTGATGCCGAGCCAGACCGGTGAAGCCGAGTTGTCAGTCATCAGTTCGGAGCGCCAGTAGGGGCCTTGCCGCGTTGTCGCTTGGAGGTTGACGGTGACGGTGGCGTCGCTGCGGGCGCGGCCCTGGACTTCGG
>CAZUUP010000043.1:0-17561 GCA_964623105.1 uncultured Akkermansia sp. | reverse complement strand
GATCAGCCGCCGATGGGGGTGAGGGGCTGGCGTTTGCCGAAGCGGAGGTCTTGCTGACGGCGGAGGATTTCGAGGCGTTGGGCGTCGTCCACGGCGGGGTCGTTGGCGCGCTGGGTGAGGGTGGCGAGCTGGCGGTCGTTTCAGTGGTGCTTGTCGCCAGATGTCGGCGGCAGCAACGCCTCCACCCAGCCGCGCAGTCGTCGGAGGTTTTCCCGGATCTCGCGCCGGGCCAGCCGTTCCTCGTCTTCCGTGGGATCGCCGTCGTAACGGTAAAGCACCGCGTAGGGAGTAAGCCAATGCAAGGCGTCCAGACCGGCTGGCAGTTGCAAATCTCGCTCGGCCGCCAAGTCAGTGAGTTCTGCGAGGTTGTGAGTGCGGGGTGGGGCCGCGCCCGCCAGAAACAAGGCCGCCTTAAGAAGTTTCTCGGCCGCTTGTTGCGCGTGGAATCCAACCATCGCCTCCGGGGCCTGGTCATCCTCCAGCAATCGGTCCAGCACATACTCGTCCTCGGCGGCCTTGGCCAGCAGCCGCCGGGCTTCGTCAGAGGCTGCCATACAGTACTTTTCCTTCGTGCGCGGCGGTGTGGTGCAGGGTTCCCGGAACGGCCGCCGCATCCCGAAATCGCTGGGCGCTGACGACCAGCACATCCGCCCACACCCGCAGCGGACGCAGCAAATCTGACAGCACGACCATCTCCCGCCGCACGGAGGAGGGACGCTCGGGCAGCACCACCAGAAAGTCCATGTCGCTGTCGGGCCGGGCGTCGCCGCGGGCCTGTGAACCGAACAGGATGATCACCGCCTCGGGCCGGGCCTCATGCAACCGGGCGGCGGCGCGGGCGACGGATTCGGAGGTTGTCATGTTCGTACGCTGGCTGGTTGGGGTGGGAAAACCAATTCTATTTTCGCCGACAGAGTTGAACCCGAACTCGGAGGTGAGAATGGGGGGCACCGTTTACCCGCAGTGCCGACGGGCGGCCAATGCGCCGACGGATGCGGGAAGCGGTTGCGGGGAGCGGGCGCAATTTCTGGCGGCAGCTTGGTTCGCGGGCTGACGGGTGGGTGGCCTGTTTCCCCGTTGGTTCGGCGGCGGCTGGAGGGGAGTTCAGGTTGGAATGACTTCACGGGCTCGCGAGGGAGGTTGGTTCCGCCGCGTAAACGCGGGACTCCGTACCGCGAGGCCGTGCCGGGGGGCGGCTTAGACACCGACTGGTGTCGAGGCCGGGTTCAGCCGCTGATGGGGGTGAGGGGCTGGCGTTTGCCGAAGCGGAGATCTTGCTGGCGGCGGAGGATTTCGAGGCGTTGGGCGTCGTCCACGGCGGGGTCGTTGGCGCGCTGGGTAAGGGTGGCAAGCTGGCGGTCGATGAATTCATTGCGGAGGCGCAGCATGAGGTCCATGAGCTGGCGCGGGGGGTCGGGGATGGGGCGGTCGGGGGTGGAGATTTCGGCGAGGAGTTGCTGGAGGGCGGGGTTTTCGAGGTTGGAGAGGAGCTGGGCGACGCCGTTCCACGCGGCGGCCTGATGGGCTTCGAGGCGGTGGGTGACGAGGGTTTGCGCGCCGGGATTGGCGAGCCACACGGGGTCGAAGTAGGCGGCGAGGGTTTCGATCAATTCATCGTGGTTGAAGACGAGCTTGAGGAGCCAGAGTTCGAGGGCGGAGGGGCGGGGAAGTTCGGGGGTGGGCGGGGCGTCGGCGGCGGCTTCGTCGGCGCGTTCGCGGGGGGTGGGGCGGGCGGGGGTGGATTTGCGGAATTCGGCGCGGGCGGCGTCGGGGGCGACGCCGAGGCGGAGGGCGGTTTTTTGGGCGTATTTATCGACGAGGACGTTGTTGCCGGTCTTGAGGATGCCCTCGGCCATGGCGTTGAGGACGGCGAGGCGGCCGCGGTCGGTGGTGATGTCGTTGGTGGCGCAGAGGCGGTTGAGGTAGTAGTCGAAAAAGCCTTCGGCGCGGTCGATGACGGCTTTGAAGGCGTCGCCGCCGTGGGCTTTGATGAAGCTGTCGGGGTCGTGGGGGGCGGGGACGATGGCGACGCGGATGGAGAAGCCGGAGGCCAGGAGGCTGTCGAGGGAGCGGACGGTGGCTTTCTGGCCGGCGTTGTCGGAGTCGAAGCAGAGGACGACTTCATCGACGTAGCGTTTGAGGATGCGGGTGTGGTCGCTGGTGAGGGCGGTGCCCTGGGGGGCGATGACGTTTTGGACGCCAGCCATGTAGCAGGCGATGAGGTCGAGCTGGCCTTCGCAGACAATGGCGAAGCCGGCGTCGAGGAGGGCACGTTTGGATTTGTCGAGGCCGAACATGACGCGGCCCTTGGTGAAGATGGGGGTCTCGGGGGAGTTGACGTATTTGGCGGTTTTCTCATCGCCGCTCAGGACGCGTCCGCTGAAGCCGATGACGCGGCCCTGTTCGTCGCAGATGGGGAACATGAGGCGGCCGCGGAAGCGGTCGTAGTGGCGGCCGGTTTCCTCCTTTTTGATGATGAGGCCGGCCTGTTCGACGAGGGCGAGGTCGAACCCTTTGCTGCGGGCCCAGTTAACGGTGTCGTCCCAGGCCTCGGGGGCGGCGCCGAGGCGGAAGAGTTGGATGGCTTCGGCGGAGACGCCGCGATGGGCGAGGTAGTCGCGGGCGAGCTGGCCGGAGGCTTCGTTGGCGAGGGCGTTTTGCCAGCGTTGGGCGAGCTGGTCGTGGATTTTGAAGAGGGTGTCCTTGAGGGCGATGTTCTGCTGCTGGCCGGGGGTCTGGATGGTTTCGATGGGGATTTTGGCGCGTTCGGCGAGGCGGCGGACGGCGTCGGGGAAGGGGATGTTTTCGTAGTCTTTGACGAAGGAGAAGACGTCGCCGCCTTTGTGGCAGCCGAAGCAGTAGAAAATTTGCTTGGCGGGGTTGACGTTGAAGCTGGGGGATTTTTCTTTGTGGAAGGGGCAGAGGGCGGTCCAGTTGGCGCCGGCGCGCTTGAGGGGCAGGTAACCGCCGATGATATCGACGATGTCACTGGCCGCGCGGATGCGGTCCAGCAGGGTAGGGTCAAAGAAGCCGGCCATGGCTGAGGGGGCGCGGGGTGCGCCTACTTGCGGGCGGCGGCGTTGACGACTTCGTCGGCGGGGTGCGAGGCCTTCTTGTCGGCAACTTCGACTTTGAGGAAAGGCTCGTAGCGGACGGGCTGGATGAGGTGCTGGCCCAAGTGGTGGTGGATGAATCGGCCGGACATGGATTTTTCGAAGATTTCTCGCTGGATGATGCCAAGGTCGGGGAAGAAGTTGGAACCTAATTCGGCGAGTTGTTTTTTGCGGGCGAGTTCGGCTTCCTCGGGCGGGATGAGGCGGGCGCGGGTCAGGGAGAGGGCGGCCAGGAGCATGGCGGCGTGAATGAGGACGCCGGCGAGCATGCCGAGGGGGTATTCGAGGCGGCCGAAGTAGTCGCCGGTGAGGAGTTTTTCGCTGACGCTGTTCTGGAGGCGGCCGACGAGGAGTTTGAGCAGGCCGGCGACGAGGAGGAAGGCGATGACGTTGGTGGCGACGGAGCTGACTTGGAGATGAGGTTGAAGCCAGCGGCCGATGGGTTGGTAGAGGAGGGCGCCGACAAAAACGGTGCAGAGCCACTGGAGGAGTTCGAGCAACTGGTTGGACATGCCCTGGGCACGGCCGCGGATGATGCCCATCCAGAGGACGAGCAGGACCGCGGCATCGAACCACGCCAGGTTGAGTTCTTCCAAGCTCATGGCTGGCGCGGGTGATGGCAGGGCGTCGCGAGGGGGGAAGCGTCGGCCGACCGCTGCACGCAACATGACGGAGCGGAAGGGGGAGCGGGCTGAGCCGTGGGGTTACGGCCGCAGCTGGCGCGGCGGGCGGAGCGGTTCGCCCCGGTGGCAGTCCACAGTGCCCCTGCCCCGCTGCCGGGCGGGTTGTTCAATGTGGCAATGCGACTCATTCCAAAGCGGAGAGCGTTCGCGCCGCGCGACACTCCTTCCGCTCCTGTTAATCGACAGGGGAGGGAGGAACCTGAGAGTCGGCGGAGCCAAATTGCGGCGGGCGGGGTGGGATCGGAACTGGGGGGAATGGCCGCAAAAAACGCAAGGAGACGCAAAGAGAGGAGAACTGGGAGTCGAGGGGGCGAGGGCGGGGAGGCTGCGGAGCCGGCGATTAACGCTCTATTCTCTGCGGCGTTTCCGGAGTCCGCTCACCGGCGGATTTCGAATTCCGGCTCAGTTATCCCGGAGCCATTTGCGGATGTTGGCGGCCTGGGGATGGGAGGGGCGGAGGGCGAGGACGCGCTCGTAATGTTCGCGGGCGGCCAGGGGTTGGCGGAGTTGCTGGGCGTAGAGGTTGGCGAGGACGAAGTGGCCCTGGACATCGCCGGGGTCATCGGCGAGGGCGCGGAGGAGTTCGGTGGCGGCATCCTGATGGTAGGCGCCTTTGCGGAGGCCGAGGGCAAAGTTGTAGCGGGTGTTGGCCGCGCCGGGGCGGAGGGCGAGGGCGGATTCGAAGGCGGTGAGAGCTTCGGGGAGGTTGCCGGATTCGAGGGCGACGGTGCCGAGATTATGCTGGGCCTCGAAGAAGCCGGGGTCGAGGGCGACGGCGTTGCGGAGGCTTTGGAGCGCCTGATTGGAATCGCCCTGTTTCTGAGCGGCGGCGGCGCGGATGAAATGGGTTTCGGCTTCGGGGCGGTTGCCGGCCGGAGGACGCGGGGGATTGCGGTAGCTGTAGCGGAGGGTGACCACCGGGGCAGAGGGCGGAGTTGCCGGAGCGGCGAAGGGGCTGGCGGGGGGCACCATGGCAATCACCGGGGAAGGTCGGCTGGCCGGGGTCGCGGGCCTGGGGGCCGGGCTGGACGCGGTGGAGCGGGCGGAGGGCGGGCCGAGCGGGGTCACGGCGGGCGGGGATTTCGGTTTGGAGCGGAAGAGGTTGACGGGGTTGTTGCGGGACCAGAAGCCGGGCTTCTCTTTTTCGGCGGCGGTGATTTTCACGGGTTCGTTTTGGACGATGTACTGCGTGGTGTCCGCTGGCGGGGCCGGAGTCGTGCGGGGCTGGGGGGTGAGATTCGGGATCGGCGTGATCGTGGTCGTGCGGGTGATGAGGGGGGCCGGAGCGGTCGGGTTGGCCGCAGTGACGGGCGCTGACGGAGGGGCGACGGAAACGGCGGGAACCGCGGGGAAAGCGGGGGGCGGCGGGAAAACCGGAGCGGGTTTGACGGTGGCGGTTGCCGGCGGCGGGGGAAACGCGGGACGCGAATCCGCGGAGGGTTCGAGGTCGATGCCGGGGGCGGATTTGCGGGGCATCGGCACGGCGACGGTGACCGCAGGCGCAGGAGCGGGCGGCGGGGTTGGACGGGGGGTGGGTACGCTGGCGACCTCGGGAATCACAGGAGGTTTGGGGGGAGCGGGCGGCGCCGGAGCGGGCGGGGCGGGCTTGGGCGAGATGGTGACGACATTGGTGACACGGGGAGGTTCGGCCTTGATGACAGGAACGGGCGGAGGATCGACTTTGGCGACGGCCACCGGCGGGGCGGGTTTGGGGGCGGAGGCGCGTCCGACGGCGGCGGCGACGGCGTTGCTGGCCTTGGCGACGAGATTGGTGGGCACGGCGACGTGGGCAGTGGCGGCGGGCCGGGAAGCGGGGGCGAACTCGCGTTCGAGGCCGGCGGCGAGTTCCTGGACGGCGGCGTGGTTGGCGGGGCGGGGTTTGAGGGCGAGGTATTCGCGATATTTTTGGAGGGCGTAGCGGCGGGTTTCCACGTTCCGACCAGGGACGTGGTGGTGGTAGAGGAGCGCAAGGTTCAGCAGGGCGGGACCATAGTCGGGCTGGACCTGGAGGGCGTTTTGGAAGAACGCGAGGGATTCCTTCAATTGTTGCCGGCGCAGCATGATCATGCCGAGGGCGTTGAGCGCCTCGGGTTGGCGGGGGTTGAGGGAAAGGGACTGGCGGATGCTGCGTTCGCCGGCTTCGCTTTGCTGGAGGCGGACCTGGGCGGTGCCAAGTTTGAGCCAGCCGTTGGGGTCGCGGGGCACGAGATTGACGTAGCCCATCAATTCGGTCTGGGCGGCGGCGGGCTGGCCGCCTTCGAGCAGCACGCACCCGAGGTTATAGCGGGCGGAGGAGAGATTCTGGTCGAGGGTGAGAGCGCGGCGATAGGAGCCGACGGCTTCCTGGGGAAAGCCGGCGCCGTGGTAGGCGAGGCCGAGATGGTTCCACGCCTGGGGATTGCGCGGGAGCAGGCGGGTGGCGTCCTTGAGGGGCTCGATGGCGGCGGCGGGTTTGCCTTCGCGGATGAGGCGTTCGCCCTCCAGAAGGGCCTTGGGGCCGGGCGGGCCGCAAGCGGTTAGAAGGACGAGGGCACCGGCGAGGAGCACGGGAAAGGCACGCCCCCATTTTTGTATGGTCACCATTTTCGATGCTGGTAACACTCGCCTTCCAGAGTGTCAAGCAACGCTGCCTCCAACCTGAGTTCGCGCCGGGCGCAAATGTTCGCCGCGGTCGTCGTCTGGCTGTGGGCGGGCGGCCTGCCGGCCGGGGCGGCCGAGCTGCGGCCGGTGCCGGCGGCGGTGACGCAGGCACGGGTGGTGACGGCGCAGGATGGCGGGGCTTCGGAGGCATTCAACCCGAACGGGGCGGTGATCAAAAACCTCGTCGCACGCGGCCTGCGGGCGGTGACCCGCAAGCCGGATACGACGGCGGCCTGGCGGAGCCTGGTGACGGCAAAGGACGTGGTGGGTTTCAAGGTGTACTCGAGCCCGGGATCGGCCAGCGGGACGCGCCCGGCGGTGGTGCAGGCGTTGGTGGAGAGCCTGCTTGCGGCGGGGCATCCGGGGCGGCAGATCGTCATCTGGGACCGGTATGACGGAGATTTGCGGCAGGCGGGTTTTTATGAACTGGGGGCGCGTCTGGGGGTGCGGGTGCGCGGAGCCAACGAGGCGGGCTACGACGAGCGGCAATATTACGAATCGCCATTCATCGGGCAGTTGATCTGGGGGGATTTCGAGTTTCGCCGGCAGGGCGGCATGGTGGGGCGCAAATCGTTTGTCACCAAATTGCTCACCAGCGACGTGACGAAAATCATCACGGTGACGCCGCTGTTAAATCACAACCGGGGGGGAGTGACGGGGGCGCTGTTGAGCCTGGCGTTGGGGAGTGTGGACAACAGCTACCGGTTCGAGGTCGAGGCGGACCGGCTGGCGGCGGCGGTGCCCGAAATCTTTGCGCTCGTGCCGGTGGCGGACCGGGTGGTGCTGAACGTGGTCGATGCGATCTATTGCCAGTATATGGGCGAGTACAAGTCGCTGCTGCATTACACGACGACGCTGAATCAACTGCGGTTCAGCACCGATCCGGTGGCGCTGGATGTGTTGTCGCTCGATGAACTTGAACGGCAGCGGGTCCGCGCAGGGGTGCCAGCGGCAAAGAAACGGATGGAGCTGTATTACAACGCCTCGCTGCTCGAATTGGGAGTCAGCGAACTGGCAAACATCCGCGTGGAAACGGCGCCGTGAGGCTGTGTCCGGCGGCCGAAACCCGCCGGCCCGTTATGCGGCAGTCCGTCGCGGTTTGGAGGAGGTCGCCCGCAACGCTTGGGGTGTCGTCGAAATCGTCGGGTTGCGCCAAGAGGTTCGCGGGTTCGCGGGGGACGATGAACCTTTTTCAATTGGCGGCGAATGCGACGGAGAGGACGCAAAACATCAGGCCCAAGGTGATCTCGATCGCACGTCCGACAGGCAACGAAGACCGCGCACTCGCGCCGGGGGGGCGCGGGGAAGTTTTCCGCTACGGGGTTCTGAGGCGGAAGAAATAGGGACCGGCGGAGGCGTTTTGGGTGATGGAGTTGTAAACGATGGAGTTGTTGGTGACGCGACCGGGAGTGAGGTTGACGTTGGTCCAGGGCGGGTTGGGCGCGAGGTAAGGCGTCGATTGGAGGAGCAGGGTGGTGGGCGCGAGGACGAGGGGCCAGAGGATTTCGACGTCCGTCGTTCCATCAATCAGGCGGGTGGTGAGAGTCCGCTGGGAGGTGCTGACCACGGCGACGAATGCTTGCGAGAGGTTGTCGGCGGCACGGGTGTCGCCTTCGTTGCATGTCACACTGACCTGATGAAAGGGCACACCGGCGATGGTGTTCAGCACGGTGAGGGTGATGGTGGCGGTGGCGTTGTTGGTGAACGTGCCGAGGTTGCAGGTGAGGCGTCCGGAACCGAAGGAGCAGGTGCCGACGGTCGAGGTGGCGGAGATGAATTGCATGCCGACGGGAAAGATGTCCTGCACCGTGACGCCGGTCACGGTGGAGGGGCCCTTGTTCGTCACGGTGAAGTAGAAGGTGGCGGGTTGGCTGACGAGGAAGACGGCGGGGGCATTGGACTGGGCGATGGCGAGGTCGGTGGGGCGGGTGACAAGGAAGGTGTTGGCGCTGCTGGTGCTGCCGTCGGCATTGGCAATCTCGAGGATGCCCGTGGTCGCGCCGGCGGGAACGGTGGCGGTGATCTGGGTCGAGGAATTGACGGTGAAGGCGGCGGCGGAGCCGTTGAAGCGGACGGCGGTGGCGCCGGAGAAGTTCTGGCCCTGCAGGATGACGCTGGTTCCGGCGGGACCGAGCACGGGGGTGAAGGTGTCCAAGCGGGGCAGAACTGGAAAGGCGGCGGGGCTGGCGATGACGCCGCCGGGCGTGGTGATGACGAGGGGACCGGTGAGGGCGTTGGTTGGCACGGTGGCGGTGAGCTGGTTCGAAGCAGTGACGCTGAAGGGCACGGCGAGGCGGGTGCCGTTGGTGCTGGCGAAGGTGAGGGAAGTGGCGCCCGTGAAGTTGGTGCCGGTGATGGTGATGCCCGTGCCCGCGACGCCGCTGGCGGGGGTCACGGACGTGAAGCGCGGGGGTGCATAGAAAAGGGCGGCGCTGGTGCCGGTGCCGGAGGGCGAGGTGATGCTGATGGGGCCGGTGAGCGCGCCCGGGGGAACGGGGACGAGCATTTGCGAGTCGGCGGTGGCGGTGGCGCCCGGGGCGAGAACGCCGTTGAAGCGGACGGCGTTGGCGAGGGTGAAGTTGATGCCGGTGATGGTGAGCGAGGTGCTGCGGGGGCCGTTGGTGGGAGTGAATCCCAGGACGAACGGCGCGGCACCGCTGACGAAGAAGTTGCTGGTGGTCACGGAAGTACCCGCGCTGGTGGTGACGGTGAGCGGACCGGTGGTGGCGGTGCTGGGAACGCGGGCGAGGATTTGTCCGGGAGCGGTGGCGGTGGCCGACGTGGCGGCGACTCCATTGAAGCGCACGATCAGGCCGCTGGTGGCGAAGTTCAGTCCGCTGAGCACGATCTGGCTGTTGACGGCGCCGACGACGGGGTCAAAGCCGGTGATGATCGGAGCGGGTCCGGTGATGAAATTGGTCGTGCTGGCGCCGGTGCCCGTGGGAGTGGTGACGCTGATGGGACCGGTGGTGGCGCCGGTGGGGACGAAGGCCTGGATGGAGGTCGCGGACAGGGCGGACACGGCGGCGGCGACACCATTGAAACGGACGGCGGTGGCCCCTTGAAAGTTAAGACCGTTGATGGTGATGGCTTCGCCCACCGCGCCAAGCACGGGGAAAAAGTCGGTGACGACCGGCTGGGTGCCGGTGATGAACGGCTGAGAGTTGGTGGCAGAACCGCCGACAGTGGTGATGGTGAGCGGACCGGTGGTCGCGCCCACGGGGACGATCACGCTCAATTGCGTCCCCTGCCCCGTGGCGGAGACGCTGGCGGCAGCCACACCGTTGAAGCGGACGGTGAGGGTACCCGTGAAGTTGGCGCCATTGATGACGATTGCGGTGCCCGCCGTGGCGGCAAGCGGGCTGACCTCGGTAATGATGGGCCGCGACGAAGCCACGAAGTTGGTCACGCTGTCCACCGAACCGGCGGTGGTGACGACGGTGATGGGCCCATCGGTCGCCCCCACGGGGACGGTGGCACTGATCTGGCGTTCGGCAGTGACGGCAAAGGTGGCGGCGGTGCCGTTGAAGCGCACGGCGGTGGCGTTGGTGAAGTTGGCGCCGTTGATGACCACCGGCGTTCCCGCGGCGCCGAGGGGCGGGGAAAAATCGTCGATGCGCGGCGGCACGGTGAAATTGACGGAGCTGTTCGCGGTCCCCGACGGATTTACGGCCGCCAGCCGTCCCGAGGTGGCGGCGGCCGGCACGATTGCGATGATCTGGCTCGCACTGGCCGCGGTGAAGTCGGCAATGGCGTCGTTGAAACGAAGTTGGGTGACGGTCGAGAAGCCGCTGCCTGTAATGGTCACCTCCGTGCCCGGCGGTCCGCTGACCGGCGAGAAGGAGCTGATGACCGCCACCTGCGCCATGGCCAACCGGGCCGTGACCAGCCAGACGAGCCACCAAATGCGCCAGCGATCAGCGGCGATTGAAAGGGTCTGGCGACGGTTGGTAATGCACATCGAACCCCGGAAGGATACGCCGCGTTCGCCCGGGAGGGAATACGGAAGAACCTGAGGCCGATGCCAGGAGGCAATGGAACAGTGACACGATCGCAGAGCGGTTCCATCAATGTCGTAGCGATGAGAACGCCCGCCAATCCCTCACCCGGCCTTCGGCCACCCTCTCCCCATCAGATGGGGAGAGGGACGGGGTGAGGGGAAAACAGTCGCCAGCGAAGCTACATATTTCATGGAAACGCTCCAGCCGCGCACCGGGCAGGGTGGAAGCTTGGAAGGACGCAAAGCGGGAGCGAGCAGCATCCAGGTTCAGTAGGAGATCGAACCCGTTTCCCGGTTCGGCGAATGCGACGAAAAAAACAGCCTGAACCACTGCTGGCTCAGGCTGGTGCGGGGAAGCTGATCCCTCGGAGGGCTCAAACGGGGGTCATATCTTTGTCGAGCCGTTTAATCTTCGTCCGGAGTTTGCGCAGGGCGATTTCCTGAATCTGCCGGATTCGCTCGCGGGTGACACCGAATTTCTCACCCACTTCCTCGAGGGTTTTTTCGTCGTCGCCATCCAGTCCGAATCGATAGCGCAGAATGGTGGCCTCGCGGGGGTTCAAGGTGGAAACCATGCGGCGGATGAGGTCGCAATTGGTCTTTTCCTCGTATTCCCGATACGGGTTTTCGGCGTTCTCGTCAGGAACCACGTCGGCCAGCCGGTTGGAATCCTCGTCGTTGCCGAGATTGGCGTCCAACGGGGCCGGCGTGACGGACGAGCGGCGCAGGTCGGCAATGCGGTCGGGCGTGGTGGCCAGTTCCTCGGCCAGCTCGGCATCGGTTGGCTCGCGCCCCAGCAATTCCTGCAGCTTCACGGTCATGCGCCGGAGGTGAAACAGCTTGTCCACCACATGCACGGGCAGGCGGATGGTCTTGGACTGGTTGGCGAGGGCGCGCTTGATCGCCTGCTTGATCCACCAGGCCGCGTAGGTCGAGAGCTTGGCGCCCTTGGCCGGATCAAACCGCTCGACGGCTTTCATCAGGCCGATGTTGCCCTCGCTAACCAAGTCGAGCAGGGGCACCCCGTAGTTCTCGTAGTCGCGGGCGATCTTCACCACCAAACGGAGGTTGGCCTTGATCATGCGCTCGCGGGCCGCCTTGTCGCCACGCTTGATGCGGGCGGCGAGGTCGATCTCGTCCTTCGGGGTGAGCAGCGGCGTCTCCGCCACCTCGCGCAGATAGAGGTTGAAGGCGGTATTGCCATCGTAAGCCCCGCGAACGATCACCGGTTCCACCGGGGCGGAACCGACGCGAACCGACGCGGGCGTCCCCGCCACAGGCTTGAACGGCCCGGGTTGGACCGCCTTCGGCCCGCGTTTGACCAGCAGCTTGGTCCCGCAACTCGGAGGAGCGACCTTCGGAACCATGCGCCCCTGCCGACCGACGGCCTTCTTGGCCCGGGGGACAACCCGCCGGCCAGCCCGCTTGCCCAATTCGGTTTCAATGAGGTGTTTCATAAACAATTCTATGATCCAGTTTCAGACTGCATAATACCGTCATAGTAGTTGACCATTTGGACAAGAAAGTATTCAAAAATCCCCCTCGGGGAAATTCTGTAGGGTAAAAGCCTACGAAGAAATCCGGATTCGACCGGATCAGGCAGCCATAGCTAGCTTGGCACCAAGGAGTTGCAACGCGGCAGAACTGGCGTTGCGGAGGCTGGATGGATCGTTCTCGATGCGCGCCTGAGCCAGCGCTCCCTCGAAATAACTGAACAACCAGCGGGCTTTGAGCGCGGCGCCATCGCCCGCGACCAACCCCTCCTCCTGCGCGTCCCGGATGGCCGACTCGAAATAGCGGGTGTAGCGCCCGATCAATTCCAGAACCTTGCGGCGCAGCTTTTGGTCCCGGGTGCAGATCTCGGAACCAAGGTTAAACAACGGACAGCCCAGAACGTAGCCCCGTTCCCGCTGCAACTGCACCTGGCACTCGTAAACGTGCTCGAAAAAGCTCATCAACCGGTCCAACGGCGGGGAAGTACGGGCAAAAATCTGATCCAGCAATGGCTGACGCGCCTGCCAGTCGGCCTCGAGGCTGGCGACCGCCAAGTCGGACTTGTCGTCGAAAAAGTGATAGAAACTTCCCTTCTGCACTCCCGCCCGGCGGCAGATGGCGTCCACCGTCACGGCACCGTAACTCTGCTCCCAAATCAGGTCTTTGGCGGCTCCGAGCAACCGTTCTTTGGCATTGCTGACGCGTCCCATTCGCCTGCAACCTAACGAATCAACCCGTCCGCCACAAGGCCTGATCTTCCCAACGCGCTCCACCGCAAGGTGCTATGGAACTGGTGAAGAACTTGCCGCGCCGGCTCAGTTGCGCAACGCCGGGGGCATGGGCGCGAACGTGCGGAACGTGATCCCGTCGGTCCCGGTTTGCGCACCAAAAACGGTGAAATGGAAGTACCGTGCCACCGCCTCAAACGGCGGCAGCAGCGTGGGGTCCAGCCATTCCCGGAAGCCACGTTCCGCCGGTCTCCCGCTCATCGAAGGCAGGGTGCTGAAGGAAAGCAACGCATCCAGCGCCACGGGGTCTTTCTTCATCGCTTCAAAGCTCAGGCGAATCGTTTCACTTTGATTCTCGTAGCCAAACCAGCCCGTGCCCATGCCGCCCACCTTTTGCGCGGCCTCGGCCAGACCCGCCGTTTCGCGCAACGCCTTGCCCGTGGCTTCGCCGGTGCGCAGATACTCCTCGATCGATCCGCCATCGGTGGCCAGCGCGACGTACCCGCCGCTGGCGGCGAAATGCAGCGCCAACGCCTGCGGCTTGCCACGCTCGAAACCCGTCATGGGAATCAGCTTCAACGAATAAATCTTCCGCCCGAGAAATTCCCGTTCGACCGCCGGCTCGGCGCTCAGCAGCGCGGAACCGGTGCGCAGCGCCTGCACCAGCAGCTCGGGATTGGGCGACGCGATGAGATTGATCGCCGGGGGCGAGTTCAAATCCTCGAGCCGGCTGCTGCGGGGCGCCTTTTCGAAATGCACCAGATCGTTGCCCAGATTGCCGATGAGCTGCTTGCGCAGGTCGAACTTCGGATCGCGATCCTTCCCGGCGGCCTCCATCACAAACTTCACCACGCCCGCCATCGCCGGCGAGAACTCGCCCAGGATGGTCTCGATGGTGGCCCACGCCCGCTGGCCGTCCTGCCGCCAGCGGGAGAATTTCACCGCGTCCGCCGGCACGAACGGCGGCGGGGCCGATTCCTTCGGATCCATGGCCAGAATCTTCAACAAGCCCTTGCGCGTCGCCTCGGGTGCATCCAGATGAACCGTCCCCAAAGTGCCCTCGGCGGAATGCGTCACGCTGAACGACACGCTCTTCAGCGCATTCAGCCCAAACGCTTGAACCATCTTCTCCGGCCGCGGCGCGAGCGGGTTCGCCGACCGGCCCGCCTCACCTGCCTCCGCGGCGAACAACTCATTGAGCACCTGAAAATTCGCCCAGCCAAACGCCAGCGAATCGCGGAACAGCGGGCGGGCGACCGACTCAAACTCGGGCCGGTCCGCCAGCACCGGCAGCAATCCACCCGCGTGCCCGATGAGCACCTTCTCGAAGTCGCGCGGATTGTTCCCCACCAGCAGCAGCGAGCCCAGCTGGCCCACCGTGATCTCGTGCTTCTTTCCCGCCGCCTTCTCCGGCGCCTCGGCATCCGGACGCGCACTTTTGAAGCCCGGCAAAGCCTTCTCGAACGTCTGTTTCAGGTCATCCGACGACATCACCAGCGTGATGGTTTCCATGTCACGCACCCGGTCGGTCTTGAGCGGTCGCCCGTTTTCGAGCCACTTCTTCTTCAATTCCGCCAGGTTCTTCCGGACCACCTCGCCTTTGTCCCGGCTGTCCAGCAGCAAGAGCCACATCATCCGCCCGACACCCTTGTCCCCGCGCTGGAAGCCAGTGACGGCATACGTGATCTGGCCCTGGAACAGCTCCGAATAATCCGCCAGCTTCACCCCCAGTTCGCGCTCCAGCGGCGTGACCACCTCGGCCTTCACCCGCTCCTCAAATTTCTCGGTGAACTTCCGCATCGCCGGATCAGCCCACAATTGCGCCATCGCCGCGGTTTTCCACGCCGCACGGGCCTTCGCAAAATCCGGTATCGTGACAATCGCCGCGGTGTCGGCCGGCAACAGCCGCTCGGCAGAGGTCACCGCGCCTGACACCACGGAACCGGCGCACATCCAAAGCAACGTGAGAACGGACAGACGTATCTTCATGAGAAACCGATTTGCCGGCACATCAGCCGGCGATCCCCGGGCTGGCCGGGATGCGACGCGCGCGATCAAGCCACCCATCGCACCGGGACTCAATGGTTATTTGGGCAACCCGCCCGTAGCGCGCTCCGCAAACACCGGCCCGCTCTTCCAAGTTGCTGCGGACCCCGCGTTCACCCGGCGGACTCAAGGGGTGCGCCCCGGAGCCTTCTTCCCGTCCGCCGTCTGCCGCGTGCGGCTCGGCGGTTCGAGGTAACGATAGGCGTTGCTCGGGTTGTCGGTGTCGTACGCATACGCATCCCGGTGATCGAGGAAATACTTCACCGCTTCGACCGGGATGGCAAAGCCGAGCCCCTCGCCGAAAGTGATCTTCATGTTCGTCACGCCCACAACTTCGCCCCGCAGGTTGAACAGCGGCCCGCCACTGTTGCCGGGGTTGATCTGCGCCGTGGTCTGCAAGTAGAGCGCGCCCTGCATCTGCCTGGTCTTGGTGCTCACGATGCCCTCCGTGACCGTCCGCTCCAAACCCAGCGGACTCCCGATGGCAAACACCCGCTCGCCGACCGCCAGCACATCCGCGTCCCCCAGCCGGACGTTCTTGAACTTCGGCGCATCCTTGTCGGTGATCTGCAACAACGCCAGATCCGCAAACTTGTTCATCGCCACAATCCGGATCTGTTTGAAACTGGTCCGCTCCAGCAACGACCCCTTCTGATGGTAAACCTCGACCGAAATCTGCGTCTCGCCCTCGATCACATGGAAATTCGTGATGAGATAACCCTCGTCGTTCAGGATGAACCCCGAACCCAGCCCGCCCGGCGTCCGCACCTGCACCACGCCCTCGCCCAGTTGCGCCACCAACTCCCGCACACTGCGCTCGACCGGCGGCGTCGTGTAAGTGCTATATAGTCCGCGCCGCAACTCCGTCGGTGCCGACGATGACGTCCGCTTTGGATCTGCGCCCCCCCCGCCCGGAACGCCATCGCCCCGGACAACTTTGACAATCTGCGCCCGGGGAATGGCCAGCACGGTGAAGCCCAGATCCACGATCACCTGCTCCGGCTTTTCCGCCAGAATCCGCCCCGTCACCGCCGCCCTGTCTCGCAGTTGCACCTCGTCACCCGACAGCGCCAAAGGGCCGCAAAGACATACCGCCAACCACCAGGAAATCCGTGAAAACATGCTTGGACGGTAAATCCCGCTCGCAAGGAAAACAAGCGGGCATTCCGCGCACAACCGCCCCATCGCCACCTCGCTATCCCCACCCCCTCCCCGGGGAGCGCTGGCGTCCCGCCTGCCCCGCCCGGCGTCTCGCCGGGCGGCCCTCAAACCACCGCCAATCTCTATGACTCCCTCAACCGGCCTTGAGATGTGTCACGCAGGCGCCAGCCCCGGCTATTGTAAAATCTGGAATTGAGGAAACGGACGGGCAGAAGGCGGAACGGCTGGTGCGGGAGGAGTTGCGTCAGTGCGGCTGGACGGAGGCGGAATTGGGGAAGCGACGCAAGACCGATGCAGGAAAAGTGCGGATCGCGGTCCGGCTGCGCGCGGAGACCGTGATGACGCTGGACTGGATTGCGGAACGGCTGCGTATGGGGTGCCGGCATACGCTGGCCAATTGCCTGAAAGGGCAGCGAATTCACCAATAGCCGGGACTGACACCCGTTACGGCTGAGTTTCAAGGGCACGGTGGATGCCGTGCGGCAGTTCAGCGCAGCGCTGGCACAGGCCCGGAACCGCAAACTGCGGTGCGCCCTGTGGGAGGACCTGCTGCGAGCCGTGGCCCAGGACCCGGTGCCCTGGCGCCCCGGAAGCAGCGAACCGCGCGCCGTCAAGCGGCGGCCCAAACCGTATCCACTGCTCAACCGCCCCCGCGGGAAACTCGTCGAACTGCCCCATCGCAACCGGCGCTGGAAAGGTGGCCCTGCGAAATATCGGGGCGCTAACTAATTGCCAATCGGGACTGACACCTTTTCTGGGCCTTTCAGTATGGCTCTATTCATCGTCACGTCGCAATGTCATTATCAATAGCACGGCAGGTAGTACAGTAGCCCCGATGACAAACGCGGTGACTACCACATAGGGCCAGACAGTAATAGTTGAGCCCAACAGAATCGTGATACTCCATGTCAAAACAACTGCTAGAATCATCAGCCCCAGCGACCAAATCCCAGATGTCGTCAACACTTTTTCTACCTGCTCTTCCATCGAAATGCGACGAAGCTCTTCACGCTTCTCCATCGAAATACGACGAAGCTCTTCAAGATCATGCTCCCAGCGTAGAGTGAGGAGTTTGGCGGCCGGCTCTGAAAGATCCGACATCGCCTGTTTGAATTTCAAGACTGCTTCGGTTTGCCTGTTGAGCTCGACAGTATCAATGTCCGGGAATGTATGAGGTCCTTGTGTCATGTTTTGAACTAATTAGTTGAGTGTATGGCGATCAAGACTCGAACGCAATTAACCATAGGAATTTACCGCCTCACCATCCTTCTGTAGAGATGCGAGACGACAAGGCCGAAATTAAGCACGCCGAAAGCAAGGCAAGAATACATTATTGCCGCTTGGACCATTCCAATCGATCGACCTTCGTGATTTTCACTTTCCGGCAACTCGCCCACCATAAACCCAATAACGGAGTGAATTGATTTCAAAAGTTTTTGGGGGTGGTTGGAAGTATAGTGCATAACGACGAACAAGGCAAAGAATGCCAACATGACTGCCAAGTAGTGCCCCAGCGAACGCAATACGACATCAATGTATAGATTCACGGGGGCGAGGGCAAGACGGATGAGTTTCATTTTCCTTCGATCATGATTGAAACTGATCTTTCGATGCAAACTGCGAAGTCGAATCTGGCAGGTTTCGGACTCCTCGTATTCACCATCGACCCCTCGGACGCGAAGGACCACGACGATGC
>CAZUUP010000042.1:0-17570 GCA_964623105.1 uncultured Akkermansia sp. | reverse complement strand
TGTCCGCGATGGTGCCGGTGGCGGCGAGCAACTCGCGCACGAGGCGGTCGTAAGGCTTGTTCGCCAGCAGGCTGTCGCGCACCCACGAGTGGAAGGCAAAGTTCGCGGTGATGTCCTTCGTGTCGTCGCGCTTGTTCTTGAGCAGCGCGGTCCACTTGTTCGCAAAGAAATCCGCGTAGTCCGGGCTGCCCAGGAGATACTCGATCAGCCGGTCGCGCCGGTCTGCGCCGCGGTCGGCAAGAAACTCCCTGGTTTCATCCAACGTCGGCAACCGGCCGGCGATGTCGAGAAATACGCGCCGGAGAAAGGTCGTGTCGTCGCACACGGGGGAGGGCGGAACGCCGATGACTCGCAAATTCGCAAACACCAGCCGGTCGATGAAATTCTTCTCGACCGGGAGCTTTTCCACCGGTGCTCCAAGCGGGATGGCGGCACTGAAAACCGAGGCCTTGCCCTGATAGCGCACCATCACCGCCACATTGCCCGGCAGGTCCAGCGCACGCACGAGTCCGGATTCGTCCACCTCGGCCATGCTACGGTCGTTGGCCTCGTAGAGAGCCGTCCGCGTGACGTCGCGTGTCCGGCCATCCGAGTAACGCGCCACGACCCGCAGTTGCTGCCGCGCCTTCATCGGCATCACCCCGCTCTTTGGGGTCACTTCGATGGCGGTCAGGGTGGCATCATTGGTTTTCGCATACGGCAGGCCCTGGCCAATCCACGCCCGCAAAGTCCGGTATCCCTCCGAATCCGGCTCGAGCCGCACCCCGCCGCCGTGCGGCGTGACATTCGCCGCCTTGCGCAACAGCAGGCTTGCATCCGGCGATCCCGCAAACACCCGCCGCCCGCGGGATTCCTTCACGATGTGCTCGTAATCTTCCTCCGGCTCGAATCCGAGCAGCGACAGGCGGAAACCGTTCTGCCCCAAACCGGCCTTTGCGTGACACCCGCCCGAGTTGCAGCCCGCCTTGGTCAGAATGGGAACGACGTCGTTGATGAAGTTGACCGGACGCACCGGCTCCGCCGCCGCCAGACTCGCGGCGGAAAACCCGGCCACCACCGCCAGCAGGGCGAGCGCATTTGCGAAAATGTCCCGACAATGATTCGTTTTCAACGATACGCTCCGAACCGCCCGCACCGACCGGCAGCGGGCAATCTTCGGAAAAATTCGACCCCCAAGTCCGGTCGGCCATTCACCGCCCCGGGCGTCGCGGGTCCCGGCCGTTACGTCACGAGAAAAACACCCGCTCCGCCGTCTTGCGCAAAATCCAGTCGCGCTCGTCGCGCGTCAGGAAGTCCAGCCGATCCCGGATCAGCGCGATCGAGTCACGGTAGCTGTGGCCGCCTCCAACCTGGAATGGACAATCACTCGCCCACATCAACCGCTGCGCGCCGTAGCTGTCGCGCAATTCCCGAATCATCGGCCCCAGATCGGTGTAGGGCGCCTGCTTCCGGCCCAACGCGTAGAACGCCGAGGTTTTTACCTGCACCCGCGGCCGCGCCGCCATCCGCACCAACTGATCCAGATCCTCCCGCCGGATGACTCCGCCCACGCCAATGCGCGCGAAGTGGTCGATGACGACCGATGTCTTCGGATATCTGGCCGCCATCTCGTCGATGCCGGGCAACGCCTCGGGATTGATCAAGGGGCAGATGCTCAAGTCTTCGTCCGCCGCCACGCGCCACATCTCGGCCATTCCAGGGGAACCCAGCCACGCCGCCACGCTCTGTTTGCCGGGGTTGATCCGGAAACCCCGCACCCCCTGCCGCGCCAGCTCCTTCATCCGCCCGCGGACGTCGGCGGCGTTCTCGTCGATGATGCCCACGCCGGAAAACACTCCCCGATGCCGCGCGATCATGTCGGTCATGTACCGGTTGTCGAACCGGTAAAAACTCATCTGGATCAACACCACCCGCGTGATTCCCTCCGGCCGTGCATGCGCGAACAATTCCTCGGGCGTAAAACTCGGCGGCACCATGTTCCGCGCCTCGTATCCGGACGCCAGCGGATACGCCGCCAAGTCCGGCGTCCACACATGCACATGGGCGTCGATATGGCCACGGTGGACGCCCGACATCGTCTGACATCCTCCCAGAAACGGCAGGCCGCACACCGTCCCGGCGACACCGGTCAGGAACTCACGACGACTCGGCGACCGGCGGTTTTCGCCGCGGGACTTGGAACAGGCAGATTTCATAGCTGGTCAGATTTTCCGCCGTTGGACGGCACCACGCCGGTACGGCGTCGGAATATTTTCAGCCACGGCTGTTTGCTCCCCGGCCTTTCCCCCACTGAGGCCGCCACCGCAGCCAGCCCAAACCCGACTCACCGCAGCAGCTCGCGATGCTCCTTCAGCCACGCCTCCGCCGCGGGATACTCGGGGCACACCGCCGCGACCCGCTCCCAATACCTTGGCGAATGGTTCATCTCCAACCGGTGCATCAACTCATGAAGAATGATGTAATCCCGCACCGTCGGCGGCGTCTGGATCAACCGCCAGTTGAGCGAGATCGTGCCCGTGGCCGAACACGAACCCCACCGCGAACGCTGGTCGCGCACGCTCACCCGCGCGATCGCGATCTCATGCAGCCGCGCCAGCTCCACTGTCCGCGCCACCAGTTCCCCGGTCGCCAGCCGCCGCAGCTCCCATTCGATCTCCGCCCGGCAACAACCGGTTCCCGACCGGACCCGCACCGAGTGATTCGCAAATGCGATTTCGTCCGGCCGTTCCCCGCTGCGCAGCGGCCACCGCTCGCCCCGGAACCAGATCTCCGTCCCGATTCCCCACGGGGCCGCCGCTGCCGGCCGGGGCTTGAGCAACTGCCGCTCCATCCACCCGCCGTGCTGCGCCGCAAACGCCAGCGCCCCCGCCTGCGAACCTCCCGGCGGAATCGTCACCCGCGCCGAACCGTCCGGCCGCATGCGCAAGATATACCGCCGTGCCCGCCGTTTGCGCACGAACTCCACCCGCACGGTCCGCCCCGCCACCAGCAACTCCGCCGGCCCCCGCGACCGCGCCACCGGCGCCTCCACCCGGGCCGACGGCACCAGGCGTTGCCGGATCCGTTCGAAAAGGTCGAGTTGCACCCCGCCACGCTAACCAGACACTCTGCCATTTGACAACCAGCGCCCGACCGACGACCAGTGATCCCGCCCGGGCCAATCAGCGGGTTTTTCGCGGGACCAGTCGCGGCGCAGGGATTGCCTCCGGGGTCCCGCCGTGCCGCCCGGACCGCAATTCAAAAAACAAATTTTGCTCGACACTTTCCACCGCCCTCCAGAGAAACCAGCTTTTCAAACCGACAAAATCAGTCGATTAGACGACTATCAATCATGGGTAAAGCGCTCATCATCGCCGAAAAGCCCTCCGTTGCGGCCGACATCGCCAAGGCCCTCGGGGGCTTTAAAAAGCAGGACGACCACTACGAAAGCGACCAGTTCGTCGTCGCCTCCGCCGTCGGCCACCTGCTCGAAATTGCCTGCCCCGAGGCCTTCGAGGCCAAGAAAGGCAAGTGGAGCCTCCCCAACCTCCCCGTCATCCCCCCGCACTTCGACCTCCATCCGCGCGAGAAGAGCATGGACAAGCTCCGCACGCTCCAAAAGCTCATCAAACGCAAGGACATCGACCGCCTCGTCAACGCCTGCGACGCCGGCCGCGAAGGCGAACTGATCTTCCGCTACATCGTACAGTACACCGGCGCCAAACAACCCCTCCAGCGCCTCTGGCTCCAGTCCATGACCCCCGCCGCCATCCGCGACGGCTTCCAGCATCTCCGCTCCGACACCGAACTGCGCCCTCTCGCCGACGCCGCCACCTGCCGCAGCGAAGCCGACTGGCTCATCGGCATCAATGGCACCCGCGCCATGACCGCCTTCAACTCCAAGGGCGGCGGCTTCAACAAAACCACCGTCGGCCGCGTGCAGACCCCGACCCTCGCAATCCTCGTCGAACGCGAGCAGAAGATTCGCAAGTTCGTCCCGCGCACCTACTGGGAACTCCACGCCACCTTCGACTGCGCCGCCGGCAGCTATCCCGGTCGCTGGTTCGACGAGAAATTCACCAAACCCGCCGCCACCAAGGACGGCGGCGATGAAGGCCAGCGCCCCGAACGCATCTGGGATCAGGCCCGCGCCACCGCCATCCGCACCAAGTGCGAGGGCAAACCCGGCATCGTTACCGAAGAGAGCAAGCCCACCACCCAGCTTTCACCCCTGCTCTTCGACCTCACCAGCCTCCAGCGCGACGCCAACAAACGCTTCGGCCTCTCCGCCACCCGCACCCTGCAGGTCGCCCAAGCCCTTTACGAACGCCACAAGGTCCTCACCTACCCGCGTACCGATTCCCGCGCCCTGCCCGAGGATTACCCCGCCACTGTCCGCGGCGTCCTCGAATCCATGCACAGCTCCGCCTACGGCTCCTTCGCCGGCACCATCCTCCAGCAGGGCTGGGTCCGTCCCAACAAACGCATCTTCAACAACGCCAAGGTCAGCGACCACTTCGCCATCATCCCCACCAACGTTTCCCCCCACGGCCTCAACGAAATCGAGCAGAAGATCTACGACCTCGTCGCCCGCCGCTTCCTCGCCGTTTTCTACCCGGCCGCCGAATTCCTCGTCACCACCCGCATCACCCGCGTCGAGGGCGAACCCTTCAAGACCGAGGGCAAAGTCCTCCTCAAACCCGGCTGGCTTGAAGTGTACGGCAAGGAAGCCGCCGCCGTCGTCGAAGGCGAGGAAAGCGGCTCCAACCTCGTCCCCGTCCAGCCCGGCGAAAAAGTCAAAACCCGCGAACTCGACCTTCGCCAGGCCCAGACCAAACCTCCGCCCCGCTACTCCGAGGCCACCCTCCTCAGCGCCATGGAAGGCGCCGGCAAACTCGTCGATGACGAGGAACTGCGCGAAGCCATGAGCGAACGCGGCCTCGGCACCCCCGCCACCCGCGCCTCCATCATCGAGGGTCTCGTCACCGAGGAATACCTCCACCGCAACGGCAACGAACTCCAGCCCACCGGCAAGGCCTTCATGCTCCTGGCCCTCCTCAACGGCCTCGGCATCCAGGAACTCTCCAAACCCGAACTCACCGGCGACTGGGAATTCAAACTCCGCCAGATGGAACACGGCAAACTCGCCCGCGCCGTCTTCATGGCCGAAATCGCCGACGTCACCCGCCGCATCGTCGATGCCACCAAGGCCTACCCCGGCGAGGATGTCCCCGGCGACTACGGCGACCTCAAGACGCCCTGTCCCAAATGCGGCGCCGCCGTGAAGGAAAACTATCGCCGCTTCCAGTGCCTGAAATGCGACTTCAGCCTGCCCAAGTTCCTCTCCGGCCGCATCATGGAGGCCGCCGAGGTCGAGACCCTCATCCGCGATCGCAAACTTGGCCCCCTCCACGGCTTCCGCAGCCGCCAGGGCTTCCCCTTCGCCTCCCTGCTCAAGCTCAACGCCGAGAACAAACTCGAGTTCGATTTTGGCGACAAACAGGACGACTCCGGGGAAGGCGCCGTCGCCGTTGACTTCACCGGCCAGCAACCCGTCGGCAAATGCCCCAAATGCGGCGCTGGTGTCTTCGAATCCGGCATGAACTACACCTGCGAACGCGCCACCGGCAAGGACCGCAAATGCGACTTCCGCACCGGCCGCGTCATCCTCCAGCAGGAAATCGACCGCGACCAGGCCGCCAAACTCCTGACCCACGGCAAGACCGACCTCCTCAAATCCTTCGTCTCCAAAAAGACCAACCGCAAATTCGAGGCCTACCTCGCCCTCAAGGACGGCGCCGTCAAATTCGAATTCGCCCCCCGCGAAAACAAGGGCAAGGGCCGCAGCGCCAAATCCGCCGAACCCGCCGTCAAACTCGACTTCACCGGTCAGGAACCCCTCGGCAAATGCCCGAAATGCGGCGGTAAAATGTTCGAAGGCCCCGAAAGCTACGTCTGCGAAAACTCCCAGGCAGACGCCAAAAAGTGCCTTTTCAAGGTCGGCAAACTCATCTGCCAACTCCCCGTGGACCGCGCCATGGCCGCCAAACTCCTCGCCTCCGGCCGCTCCGACCTCCAGACCAAGTTCATCTCCCGCGCCGGCAAACCCTTCAGCGCCTACCTCGTCATCAAGAAAAAGAAGGTCGAATTCGAGTTCCCCGACCGCGACGAAGTCTAGCCGCCCCGCAGCCATCAACGTGGGGAGGCGGACCGGCCAGTCCGTAACCAGACCGTCCGCATCCCATGCAGCCCCTCACTCCTCCCGGTAGCGCAACCCTGCAAAATCCCCGCCCGCCGAGAGGATTCCCCAGTCGCGCACACGACCACGGCCGCCCGCAGCTGATACGTCCCCTCCCATTCCTTTGCCCCAAATTCCCCTGCCTGACCTCCCCACGCACCCAAGCGGCCGGTCCCACGCCGTCATGAACCCCGCCGAGCCCTCCAACCCGCCGAACCCCGACGCGCCTGCCGACCCTCACGTCGCCGCCTTCCTCGCCCACCTCCGCTCCGAACGCAACGCCTCCGACTACACCTCCCGCAACTACGCCCACGCCCTCCGCGAATTCACCGCCTGGCACCAAGCCACCCACCAATCCGCCCCCGACTGGACCCGCCTCCAGCGCGACGATTTCCGCAGCTACCTCCGCCACCTTGGCCGCAGCCACCTCGGCCGCGCCGCCCTGCGACTCCGCTTCTCGGGATTGAAATCCTTCTACAAATTCCTCCTGCGCCGCGGCGTCGTCACCACCCTGCCCATCAAAAACCTTTCCCTCCCGAAACTCGCGCCACGCCTCCCCAAATTCCTCACCGTCGCCCAGATGGCCGCCCTCCTCCGCGCCCCCCTCGACGAACTGGCCGCCACCCGCGCCGCCCAAACCGCCCCTCCCGACGACACCGTCTTCCTCCGCGACGTCGCCATCCTCGAAACCATCTACTCCTGCGGCCTCCGCATCTCCGAACTCGCCGCCCTCCGTGCTGCCAGCCTCGACTGGGCCGAACAACTCGTCCGCGTCCTGGGCAAAGGCCGCAAAGAACGCCAGATCCCCATCGGCGTTCCCGCCCTCAACGCCATCCGCCGCTACTGGCAGTCCCTGCCCGCCTCGCCCGCCCCCGACGACGCCGTCTTTCAGGCCAGCCGCGATCAATCCCGACCCGTCGCCCCCCGCGTCATCCAATCCCGCCTGAAACGCTACCTCGCCGCCGCCGGACTTGATCCCCAACTTACCCCCCACAAACTCCGCCACAGCTACGCCACCCACCTCCTCGACGCCGGCGCCGACCTCCGCAGCGTCCAGGAACTCCTCGGCCACGCCCACCTGCAAACCACCCAGATCTACACCCACCTCACCACCGAACGCCTCAAACGCATCTACGACTCCGCCCACCCTCGCGCCTGAGCCCAACTCCCGGCTGGCAGGACACCAAAGACACGCTACCCTCAGGCCATGCCGCTACCCGAGCTCATCGCAGTCGTCGTATTCGTCCGGTTCGCGCTGGGTATCTCACCGAAAGCCGACGGCATGACTTGGGCGCTCGAAAACGCGCCCGTCTGGGTTGGCCTTGCAATCCTCTGCTTCACTCACCGGCGGTTTCCGCTGTCGTCCCTGTGCCTGTTCCTGCTCGCCATCCATTCCCTAATCCTCGCCCTCGGCGGCCACTACACCTACGCCAAAGTCCCCGCCGGCGACTGGGTCCGCGACGCCTTTGGACTCGCCCGGAATCACTACGACCGCATCGGCCACTTCGCCCAAGGATTCATCCCCGCAATCTTCGTGCGGGAACTCCTCCTCCGGAAAACTCCCCTGACGCGCGGCGGCTGGTTGAACTTCCTCACCGTCAGCGTCTGCCTGGCGTTCAGCGCCAGCTACGAACTCTTCGAGTGGTGGACCGCCGCGCTCACCGGCGAGGCCGCCTCCGACTTCCTCGGCACCCAGGGCGACCCGTGGGACACCCAATGGGACATGTTCCTCGCCACCCTCGGTGCCATCACCTCCCTGCTCCTGCTGAGTCGCGCACACGACGCCTCCCTCGCCCGTCTCCCCAAAGACACGACGACGACGAGGTGAGGAGGCGGACCTCCCATCCACTCGCGAGACGAGACGACTGTTCCGCCTCCCAACCCGGGCGGCTCTGCCAGCCGGCAGTCCAGGAACTCGCGGGGTCAGCAAAAGATTACTGTTCCGAGCCGTTCAACCCCGCCCGCGCCCGCAGCCACCCGGTGCCTCACTGCGGCAGTTCTTTCACCCGCAAATTGCGAAACCACACTGTGCCGTGGTCGCCCTGCAGGAAGAACGGTCCGGGTTTGGTGACTTCCTTGTCGATTTCGCTGCCCGTCGCCTTGTTGCACTCGACATTGTCGTGAATCTTTTTGCCGTTGAGAATCACCGTGATTTTGTTGCCGATCACGGTCGCCTCGACCGTCTGCCACTCGTTGGCGGGCTTGGAGGCGAACTCTGCCGGTGCCTTGAAATTGTAAATTGCCCCGTTCCCCGTGAGCGCCGGCTTGCCGCTCTTGAAATCGCCGAGGATCTGAATCTCATGCCGGCCGCGCAGATAAAACCCGCTGTTCGAACCGTCCGGCACCTGGAACTCATATCGCACGGTGAAATTCCAAAACTTCTTGTCGGTCACCAGGTCGGTCCCGTGCTCGCCCTTGTTCACCGTGTTCTTCAAAATCCCGTCCGCCACGGTCCAAGAGTTGTGTCCCTTCGTATTTCGGAGATGCCAGCCGGCGGTGTCCTTGCCGTTGAACAACGGGCTGAAACCTTCTTCCTCCGCCGCAACCAGGGCGGCGGTCGAGGTCAACAAGGCGAGCGAGGCGACGAGGCGGGAGAATCGGTTCATGGCGAGATAAGTTGCAGGTTTGGACAGAGGTTGGTTCCGGCACCACCGGGCCAACTGGCGTCACGTTCAGGAAATCCCCGCCGCGGCCGGCCAGAAGGCGGGGAATAGACGCCCGGTGCCCGGTCGAATTCAGCCCGCTGGCAACTGCCGCGGGGGAGCGGAGCAACCCACCCGCAAATACCCAAAAGCCCAAAAATGCGCCAACTGGAAGCTTGCATTCAAATTCCCCGGGGGTACCGTCCGCCTTCCGTCTCGCACCGAACGCGGGCGGGTTTCACTCGACCACTGGATTTATGGCAACAGCAAACGACATCCGAAAGGGCATGGCGATCAACTACAACGGCGACATCGCCGTCGTCCTCGACACCCAGCATCGCACCCCGGGCAACCTGCGCGCCTTCGTGCAGGCCTCCATCCGCAGCATCCGGACCGGCAAATCCTCCGACGTGCGCTTCAGCTCCACGGAGAAGATCGAGGTCATCCCGATGCAGACCACCAAGATGGAGTTCAGCTACAAGGACGGCGAGGACTTCGTGTTCTCCAATCCCGAGACCTTCGAGACCGTGAACATCTCCGCCGAAATCGTTGGCGACGCCGTCAATTACCTCGTCGAGAACGCCCCGGTCACCGTCACCTTCGTGGACGACAAACCCGTCCAGGTCGAACTCCCCTCCAGCGTCATTCTCACCGTCACCGACGCGCCCGAGGGCATCCGTGGCGACTCCGCCAACAACGTCCAGAAAACCGTCACCCTCGAGACCGGCATCACCGTGCAGGCGCCGCTGTTCATCAAGACCGGCGAAAAACTCAAGATCGACACGCGCACCGGCAAGTACATGGAACGCGCCTGAGTCTCCCAAAATCCCTACCTCAAGAAAACGAAAGCCCGCGATTTCCTTCGCGGGCTTTTTGTTTCTGGCGGGCTGCGGGGCGGATCCCGTCGCGATCAATCGTTGGGCTCGAGCGGCGGACGCACCTTGAACTTCTTCGCCAGCGCCAGGCACTCGTCCAGCTTCTTCATCCCCGCCGTGCAGGTCGGATCTGCCAGCGACGCAGCCGCGGCGCAAACCGCCGTCAACAGGCACTGCTGCAATTCCCAGCCCTCGTGCAGGCCGTAAAGGATTCCGGAGCAGAAGGCGTCACCCGCTCCCGCCGTTCCCGCGATGTACTTCGGCGGCAGATTGAGCGAGGACTGCCAGAAATCCTTCCCGTCCCGGGTCCGCGCGAAGCCGCCCTCCGGAAAGTGAATCACCACAACCTCCTTCACCCCGAGTTGCAACATCGCCCCGGCCGCGTGCCGCAATGCCACGGTGTCGAGCTTGCCGTCCGGCTTGCGAATCTTGAAGCCCGTTGTGCTCCCCGCCTCCAGTTCGTTCAAGATGCAATAATCCGTGTGCTTGAGCGCCGGGGTAACGATCTTGCCAAAGCGGTCGCTGTCCTCGCTCACCACATCCACGCACGTCTTCAGCCCGGCCGCCTGCGCCCGCGCCAGCAAGCCGGCGGCGCCGGTGACCCACTTCCGGTCCGGGGCATCCAGCGCGTCCAGCAACAGCAGGTAGCCCAGGTGGAAAATCTTCGCCTTGGTCTTGGTGAAATCCACGTCCGCGCCCGTCCACAGCGCATTGGCGCCCCGACAATGGAAGAATGTCCGTTTGCCATCCGCCTTTTCGGTCATCACGTCCGTGTAACTGGTCGGCGCGGCCGGCGAGGGCTTCAGATGCTTCGTGTCAATCTTGTGGCGCTGGCAGTCCTCGATGATCGCCGTCCCGAGGGCGTCCTTGCCCACCAGACCCGCGGCGCTCAGCGGGAACGGCGCCCCCAGCTTGGCCAGGTTGATGAGCACGTTGTAAGGCGCCCCGCCGGTTCCCTGCGACTGGCCCAAGATGTTGGCCAGCGACTCCCGTTTCGGAAACACATCGACGATCTTGACCTGGTCAATGATCCAGTTCCCGCCCGCCAGCAGACCGCTGCGGGTTTGTCCCGATTTGCTTTTCATAAAGTGTCGCTGTCCATGCCAGGCGTCCGGCCCATGGCGGGCCGCGCCAACTTCCGCGGATGCTAGGCAATCCCGGGCCGCTTGTCTGTAACGAAAAAAAACGCCCGCCTGCCCGCCCCGGACCCGCCAACCGCCCCGGGCGCCGCGCGGGACGCTCGCAGCCTACGGTTCCAGCAGTTGCTTGAAGCGCTCGACCACCTGCTTCTGCACCGTCGCATCGAAATGGTTGTACGTGTCGGTCTCGGCAAACTCCAGCCGGGTGTCCTGACCCAGCAGGCTGTAAACCTTGCGGGCCTCGGCGACGCTCGTTCTCACATCCTCCAGCGTGGCCCGGTAGTCCACGCGCGGGGCCACGACGAGCACCGGACGCGGGGCCAGCAGCGCCAGGATTTCGTGGTAATCATAGGGCACCCGCGCTTCGTTGCCGACAAACCCGCCCAACCGCGGCAGCAGCATCGACCACTGCGCCCAGCGCGCCACGCCACCGGTGCCGCGCTCGTTGGTGTCGGTGCGCATCGGCGTGAAACCCGCCACCGACACCACCCCGGCAATGCGGTCATCCAGCGCCGCCGCATGCAACGCCGCCATCGCCCCCGTGCCATAACCCAGCAGATAAATCCGTTTCGCGTCCACTGTCGGGGTTCTTTCCAAGGCATCCACCGCTGCCTGGATGTCCTGCACCGTCTTCCCGAGCAACGACCAGTGCGGATGCCGCTGGTAGAAGCTGAACGCCTCCGCAACCCGGTAGCCATGCCCAATCTGGTCAAACGCCAGCACGGCAAATCCCGCCCGGGCAATCGTGACGTGCGGCGCGTCGCCCCGCCGGTAGCTCGGCATATATCCCCCCGCCGGATTCATCGGGTGCAGCCAGATGACCGCCGGCAGCTTTTTTCCGCCCTTCTCCGCTGCCGCGGGAACATAGAGATCGCCGTTGATGTAATTGCCAAAATTCAGGCTCGTCCGCGCCAGCTCCGCCGGCACGGTCGCCCGACGCAACAACGTCGCATTGGCCGGCGTCTCCTTGCCGTAGTCCCCCGGCTGGCTGATCACCCGCGCGGGCGCGTCGCCCAGCGCCCAGCGCACCTGCTTCCGCAATTCCTCCCGCCGCCGGTTCCATTCCGCCGCGGTTTTGATGGCATTCGGCTGTCCGGGCGGCTCGAGCGGATTCTCGATGCCTCCGGTCGGGAGCACCTTGGGATCAAAATCGCGACCCGGACTGCTCATCAGCCACTCGAGGTGCGTCGGCAGTTGCGCGTCCTCGCCCGGATTGGCTGCGCTGCGACCAAACACCGTGTCCAGCCAGTCCACGTAGCTCTCGATGTCCTCCGCCCGCGTCTCGTGCCCGCCCGGACGATACCGCAACCGCAAACCATGATGCGCCCCGAGCAGCGAATACGCCTCGCGCGCCGACCGGAACGACTGCTCAACCGCCCACACGCTCTCGACCGGATCATTCAACGCCGTCGAGATCAGGCAGGCCCGCGGCGCGATGGCCGCCAGCAGGCTGTTTTGATCCACCGGCAGCTTGTTTTCGCGCCCCGCAAAAAACCGCAGTCGCGGATGAAACCAGTCGGGAAACGCCCGCGTGATCAGTTCGATGCCCTCGCCCATCTGCGCCTCCGAGAAGTCCCGCCACGCACACGGACCGCCCGCCCCCGCGCTGCTCGAGATCGTCGCCGCAATCCGTTCATCCAGCGCCGCGGCGATCAGGGCCAGTTTTCCGTTCCGCGAATGCCCCGTGAGCGCCAGCTTCTCCGCATCCACAAACGGCAGGGTCACCAGATAGTCAATGCACCGGCTCGCCGCCCACGCGCGCCGCGCCAGCTTGCTCCAGTCATGCTTCGGGTACAGCGGCACGAACCCGTCGGTGTCGTCCCGGGAATCCGACCCCGCATACACACAACCCACATAACCCCGGCTGGCCGCGATCAACGCCCAGCGCCGGTGATTGTCCTGCGTGATGAACACCGGAAAACGCCCCTCGCCCGGCGGCAGGATCAACTCCAGGTTCAGCCGTCCCCGCAGCTCCGGACCAAACTCGAGCACGATTTCCTGGATGGTCACGCCGTTCTCCATCCGCGTCTTCATCGCCCCGACCTTCACATTTCCCGGCGGCGGCGGGACGGTCCCGAAAACATACCGCTGCGCCAGTTGCAGAATCTCCGTGCGCCGCGCCGGCCACTGTGCGGCCTCCCGCACGAGATGACCGTCGGCGAACTTCATCGGGCCCGGCAGGTGCGGGATTCCGTTCATCCGCTCGAAATCAGGCGGCAGCTCGCCGCTGGCCGCCAGCCACTTCTCCCACGGTTCGCTCCTGGGCAGCAGCCGGCGAATTTCCTCCAGGTAAGCCTTGCGCCGGGCCGGACTGTCCTTCTCGTCCGGATACGGCTCCGCCGCCGTCAGGGCCAGCGACACGCCGAGCAGCAACGCGAACGTCAGACCGGTTCGCACGGAAGACTCACGGGCAAATGGGTAAAGCAACGGTTTCATTGCGACCAGCATAACCAACCGGCCCTGCCGTGCGCGAGAAAGTTTGGGCCGCGCAAGCGCCCCGACGCCTCGCCCGGCCGACGGCCCGGGACGCGGTCGATCGCACACCGCCAGCCCGGGCAGCAAGGGGATTTTTGAACAGTTTTCCCCGCGAGGAACCTAACGCAGTGTCAGGCGGATGGTCGCCAAACCGGCAGGAAAAGCGGTGACCAAAACTTTAACATTCAACAAAACTGACCATGAAGACGAACAACTTTTATCTGCTCCCTGTGTGGCTGGCCGCCCTCACCCTCGCGGCTTCACCGAACTTTACCGGCGTGGCGGTCGCCGCGGACAAAGGCACCGGCAAAAGCCTGTCCTTGGCAATTGACACCTCGCCACCCGCCCGCGATGTCCGCCTCCCCGCCAGTTTTGCGCCCATCCTCAAAAAATCCTCCCCCGCGGTCGTGAACATCTTCACCACCAAGAACGTGCGCGGCTTCTCCGGATCCGACGTGCGCAATTTTTTCAATGACCCGTTCTTCCGCCGGTTCTTCGGCAACCCCGACGAACCCACCGATCCGCGTGCCAAACCCCGCACCCGGCAGGAGCGCAACCTCGGCTCCGGCGTCATCGTTACCGCCGACGGCTACATCCTCACCAACAACCACGTCGTTGACGGCGCCGACGAAATAAAGGTGACCCAGGAAAAGGAGAAGATCGAGTTCACCGCGAAGATCGTCGGCCGCGATCCCAAGACCGACATCGCCGTGCTCAAGATCGACGGCAAAGACCTTCCCTTCGCCACGCTGGCCGACAGCGAAAAGGTCGAGGTCGGCGACGTTGTCCTCGCCATTGGCAATCCCTTCGGCATCGGCCAGACCGTCACCATGGGTATCGTCAGTGCCACCCGCCGCGGCGGGCTCCGCATCGAAGACTACGAGGACTTCATCCAGACCGATGCCTCGATCAACCCCGGCAACTCCGGGGGCGCCCTCATGGATGCCCAGGGTCGCCTGATCGGCATCAACACCGCCATCCTCAGCCGCTCCGGCGGCAATCAAGGCGTGGGCTTTGCCGTCCCCATCAACCTCGCCCGCCACGTTCTCGAACAGATCGTTCGCGACGGCAAAGTCCGCCGCGGCCTGCTCGGCGTCAGCATCCAGGATCTCACCCCGGATCTGGCCAAGCAGTTCAACGTGCCCAACGGCGCCGGCGCGCTCGTCGGCGGCGTGTCCGATGACAGCTCGGCCGCCAAGGCCGGCATCAAAGCCGGCGACGTCATCGTGTCCTTCGACGGCCAGTCCGTGACCGACAGTCGCAACCTCAAGCTCATGGTCGGCAAGGCCGCGCCCGGCGCCAAGGCCGAGGTCAAGGTCATCCGCGACGGCAAGGAGAAGACCTTCTCCGTCACCCTCCGCGAAATGCCCGACCAGCAGGCTGACGCGAAGCCGTCAAAGGGTGAACCCAACGAAATCGACGCTCTTAACGGTGTCGAAGTCGCTGACATCACCCCGGAAGCCCGCAAGCAATTCGAGATTCCCGCCTCGCTCAAGGGCGCGCTGGTCGTGAACGTGGACCCCAATTCGCCCTCCTACGACGCCGGCCTCCGCCAGGGCGACGTTCTCCTCGAGATCGACCGCAAACCCATTTCGAGCGCAGCGGACGCGGTCGATGTCACCCGCACCCTCAAGGCCAAACGCGTGCTCGCCCTCGTCTGGACCCGCGGTGCCAGCCGCTACGTGGTGGTGGACGAGAGCAAGATTCGCTGAGCCTCGATCAATCTGATTCCGACCGGGCCGACGGACTTACGCCGGCCCGGTCGGATCTCAAAGGTTTGGCGGACGGATGTGGTCCTTCACCAGACCACCATCATCCGGCGGGTAATGGAACTCTGATCAGTCTCCACGTGGGACTCATCCCCGTTTTTCACGAGCGCGGCATTTTGGAGGCGACTGACCCAGTCCGGTGTCTCGAGGAGGTAGGTCGGGAAACGGGGTCGTTGCAACGAAAGGTGGCGAAAGCGCGGCGGCGAGCCGCTGCTTGAGTCTTCGGGGTATCCAAGTCGTCGCCTTACAGACTGTGACAAGGTGACGCAACCGGTATGAACCTGCGCAGTGGTGGCACACGGATGGCACTGGGACACGGCGAATACTATTTTCTTAACCATCTCATATACAGTTAGTTACGATGTGACTTTGACCCGCGCCGCGGGTGGCATTTTTTATGTTGTGATGACAAGGTGAGTTCTTCGCCAGTTGGTCCGAGTGGACTGATTGGAGGAAAGTCTGAGGAACTTGCCCGCCGGGCGTGATGGACGGACCCGCGTTCGGCTGGGCGGAAAGAGAGGTTCGTCAAAAGAAAGATAGGAAACTTATGAACACACTGACTCGTTGGAATCCCTTCAAGGAAATGGAGGAGATGCAGCGCCGGTTGTCGGCGGCGTTCAACATTTTGCCCGAACGCAACGGTTCGTCCTCCGGCGGCGGGAAGGAGAGCATGATCGTGGCGGAGTGGTCGCCGTTGGTGGACATCACCGAGGATGATCGCGAATATCTCATCACGGCGGAGTTGCCCGAGGTGAAGAAGGAGGACGTGAAGGTCACGGTGGAATCCGGTGTGCTCCAGATTTCCGGCGAACGGAAGTTTGAGCAGGAAGAGAAGACCAAACGGTATCACCGGGTGGAGCGTTCGTATGGCAGTTTCGTGCGAAGCTTCACACTGCCGGGCGATGTGGATGACGGCCGGGTGAGCGCCGAGTTCAAGGATGGCGTGCTCAAAGTCCATGTGGCCAAGAGCGAGAAGGCTCTGCCCAAGCAGGTGGAGGTAAAGGTCAGCTAAGGCCGGTGTTGAGCGGGCGCGGCGGTCGGGGTCAGCCGGCCGCCGCGCGATTTCCAGCAGGGATTTGATCCCGTGCCATCATGAATCTGCCACCTTTTGCGAGCCCGTTGACGGCACTGAAGTTTTACGAGCCGGCTCCGGACGTGATGTATTCGATCGAGCTGGCAGCAAGATTATCGCAGGTGCCGCGGCGGCTGATCGCGCTTTATTACCGTCATGGCCTGGTGGCGCCGGTGCGGGATCCGGCGACGGGCGGGTGGTACTTCAACGACGAAGGCATCCTGACGTTGCGTCGCATCGAACATCTGCGCACGGTGTGCGGCATGAACCTGACGGCGATCCGGATGGTTCTGGACCTCTCGCACGAGGTGGCCGGTCTGCGGGCGGAATTGCGGCGCTGGCGGGGTTATTGAGTCGAAACACGGTACCGAAATCATTTTATGGACCTGAGCAAATTCACGGAAAAATCCCAGGCGGCGCTGACGGAAGCGCAGAACCTCGCGGTGCGCAACCAGCATCAGGCGGTGGACGCCGAGCATCTGCTGCTGGCGCTGCTGGAACAGGAGGGCGGGCTGGTGCCGCGCCTGTTCGAGAAGGCCAAGGTGGCGCCCGATTTGCTGAAGGCGAAGGTCGGGGAGGAGCTGGAGCGGATTCCACGCGTGTCGGGGACGGACACGACGGGCCAGGCCGGTTACATCACCCAACGCCTCAACAAGCTGCTGGTCCATGCGCAGGACCAGGCCAAGAAGCTGAAGGATGAGTATGTGTCGGTGGAGCATCTGGCATTGGCGATGTTCGAGGAGCCGGCGGGGACGGGGATCGGGAAGATTTTCAAAAACCTGGGACTGCGACGGGATGATTTCCTGAAAGCGTTGACGGAGGTGCGCGGGAACCAGCGGGTGACGAGCGCGAATCCAGAGGCGACTTACGAGGCGCTCGAAAAGTACGGTCGCGATCTCACGAAACTGGCGGCGCAGAACAAGCTCGATCCGGTGATCGGGCGGGACGCGGAAATCCGGCGGGCAATCCAGGTGCTGTCGCGGCGCACGAAGAACAACCCGGTGCTGATTGGCGAGCCGGGCGTGGGCAAGACGGCGATCGTCGAGGGGCTGGCCCGGCGGATTGTGGCGGGGGATGTGCCGGAAAGCCTGAAGGAGAAGAGCCTCGTGGCGCTGGACTTGGGGGCTTTGATTGCCGGGGCGAAGTTTCGCGGGGAGTTCGAGGAACGGCTCAAGGCCGTGCTGTCGGAAATCACCAAGGCGCAGGGACGGATCATCCTCTTCATCGACGAAATCCACACGATGGTGGGAGCCGGCAAGGCGGAGGGGGCGATGGATGCGGGGAACATGCTCAAGCCGATGCTGGCGCGCGGCGAGCTGCATTGCATCGGCGCGACGACGCTGGACGAGTATCGGAAATACATCGAAAAGGACGCGGCGCT
>CAZUUP010000041.1:0-17571 GCA_964623105.1 uncultured Akkermansia sp. | reverse complement strand
CGCGTTCACGATTGGAAACGCGACGCGCGCAATCCCGTTCTTCCGAACGGCGGCGGAGCATTCGATGTCGGGTGCTGCATGAACCCGTTCGTCGTCATCCGCGACGGTGAGTATTGGCTCTTCTACGCCGGGGCCGACAAAAGCGGTGCGCGGCGCATCTGCCTGGCGACGTGCCCGATTGATGACGTGAGCCAGTGGAAACGCCGCGGCCCGCTGTTCGAGCGCGGTGGGAAGGGGTCGTTCGACGAGACGTGGTGTGTGCTGCCGTGTCTGCATCGCATCGGCGGCAAGTGGCATCTCTACTACACCGGACGCAGCGCGAGCGGTGGGGGCCTCCAGGCCTTTCGCGGCATCGGTCTGGCGGTGAGCGATGACCTGTTGAATTGGAAGAAAACTTCGGACGAACCAATCCTGCTCGGCGATGGTTTCGAGCAGTGGCCGAACAATCGCGGCATCGCAGGCGGCGGCCCGATTCAGGAGATTCCCCAATCCGACGGCCGCATCCTCTACCGGATGAACTACACTCTGGCCAACGGCGTGCCCGGCAAGGAACTCGCCGTCAACCAGGCCAAGCAGTCCGTCATCGCGCATTCCTACGACGGCCTGCGCTGGACCGACAAACGCCACGTGCTCGGCCCGCGGCGTGACGCGGATTACGAGAACGCCGCGACCATTGCGCTGAATCCGTGGAAAACGAAAACCGGCTGGCGCGCCATCTACGCAGGCATCGGCACGCGCTTCGGCGCCTACTCGATTTGCGAGGCCGCGAGCGACGACGGGCTAACCTGGCACCGCGGCAAACCCGGCGAAAACCTTGCGCTCGCGCCCCAAGGCAAAGGTTGGGAAAGCAAGATGACCGAGTATCCGCACGTCGTGCGCGAGGGCGAGCACCTGCGCCTCTTCTACTGCGGCAACGGCTACGGCGCGACCGGCATCGGCACGGCGACGGCGGTGCCGATTGAGTGAGCCAATCACAGCCGGAATGACGCGGTCGGAACGCGGTCGGGGCGCGGCGTTTACGCCGCTTCAACGTGCGGCCGTCGCAGCGCGTTCGTACCAGCCTGGAGCGTTCCACCCTGAAGCGGCATGAATGCCGCGCTCCTGTCGCACTGACACCGCTCACCGCGCATTGTCCATCGCTGATAGCTTCGGAATGCACCAGCATTGCCCCTCCCCGCCTCCCTTCCATTTTTCTGCCCCCTATTTTTCTGCCATCTCCCAGCTCTGGCCCGGCCGCGTCGGTCGGCTTTTCCCTTCCCCCACCCGTTGCCCCCGGCATAGTGCGCGCATGCCCATCGCCCGCCCCAACTGCGCCGTGTCGCCGCTAATTTCTGAGCCATGAAAGTCCCCGCCACACTGCCCGGCCTCGGCTTCGCCCTCGCCCTCCTCGCCAGCGCCCTGCCGGTCGTCGCCGAGGTCACGCTCGTCCAAGACCGCGCGAATCCGCTTGCGATCTACCACCCGGCGGCCCCGCGTCCTCAAGAGCGCACCGCGGTTCTCGAACTCGCGATGTATCTCGAAAAGCTCTCCGGCGCGAGATTCGCCGTGCTCCCCGCGCCGTCGCCGCTGCCCGAAGCGGGCATCTTTGTCGGTGTGTTCGATTCCGCGGCGACCAACGGCCTTGGCCCCGACGCCTTCCGCATCCGCGCACGCGCGCGGCGCGTTGAACTGGTCGGCGGTAACCCGCAAGCGACGCTCTACGCCGCGTTCGCGCTGCTGGAGGAACACCTCGGTTGCCGCTGGTGGTCGCACGACGAGGAGACCATCCCGCCCGCGAAACCCACGCTCACCCTGCCGCATCTCGACATCGTCACGCGCCCTGCGTTCGCCCTGCACAATGTCTGGAATCGCGAGGCGCAGTCGGCCGCCAATCATTTCATGTTCAAGGCGCGCACCACCAGCGCCGAGGGTTTCAGCGGCGGGCACACGATGTATCCGCTGCTCACGCCCTACGCGACGGCGCATCCCGAGATTTATCCGCTCAGCAAAACCGGGGAGCGAAAGGGCAACCATCTCCACTTCTGCTACCTCGCCCGCGGCATTGCCGAGGCGCTCGCGGACGCGCTGGAAAGGCAAATCGTCACCACCAAACGCGACGAATCGCAGACCATCTTTTTCGCCGGCATGGGCGACTGGTACGGCGGCATGTGCGAATGCGCGGACTGCCAGAAGGTTTACGACGAGGAGACGTGGACCGATCCCGACGGCCGCAAGAAGCCCGGCTACACCGCGACGCTGCTGCGCATGATCAACCGCACGGCGGAGCTTCTCGAAGCGAAGCATCCCGGCGTGCGCATCGGCACCTTCGCCTACATGAGCCTCGAAGCGCCGCCCGCCAAAACCAGGCCGCGCGACAACGTCGTCATCCGCGTCCCGCGCCTGCGCCATTGCACGGTGCATCCCGCGCGTACCTGTGAGAAGAATGCCAGCTTCCGCCGCAACCTCGAACGCTGGTGCCAACTCGCGCCCGGGCGCACCTACGTCTGGGAATACGGCGCAAATTTCAAAAACTATCTGCACCCGTTCCCGTGCCTGCTGTCGCTGGCGGACAACCTCAAGTTCTACCAGTCGCTCGGCATTCGCGGCGTCGAGATTCAGGGCAATTACGGCAGCCTCGGCGGCGACCTGGCGGTGCTGAAAAACTACGTATGGCGGCGCCTCTTCTGGCAGCCCGCGCTCGATCCCCAGGCGCTCGTGCGCGAGTTCTGTGCCGGCTATTATGGACCGGCGTCCACAGAAATGCTGGCGTACGTGGACACGCTCGAAAAATCCATCCGCGAACCTCAGCCCACCTGCGCCGATGAATTTGCGGGCCCGCAGTTTCTCACCGCGCCCATCCGCGCGCGCCTGGCCACCCACCGCGACGATGCTCTCGCAAAGGTCTCGAGCGAACCCGCCCTGACCCAGCGCATCCGCGAGGCGACCGTCGGCCTCGACACGCTGGAACTCTGGGCGCCCGGCCCGTTTGCCGAGCGCGACGGACGCCTCGTGCGCGCCGACCTCGGACAGGACACCTACGACCGTGCGCAGGAGGTTTTGAAAAACATCCGTCACGCCAGTCCGAACGAATGGAGCAGCGGCCGCGCCGCGCACATGGATTTCGTGGCGTGGCACGGCGGACCGCTGGTGACGCTGACGAATGCGGAACTGACCGTGACCCTTGCGCCGCTGCTCAACGGCCAGATTCGCCAACTCACCTTCCGCGGCCGGCCGCTGTTGCACATCGAGAACAATCCGAAGACGAAGGGCTTTCCGTTTGTCGGCGGCAGTGTCGATGCCGTCGGCACGCGCCACATGCTGCTCGACGGCGAGCCGACCGCGCGCTCGGCGCGCGTCATTGGCGAGGCGGGCGTGGCGATGTTCGGTGGCGCGACGAAGCAGCTTGTTCACCGCACCTTCACACTCGATGATTCCGGCACGCTTAGCGTCACCAATACCGTGCGGCTGCCGCGCCCCGGAGAAGCCGCAGAAAGGCGCGACGCCACCGTCACCACCGTGTACGCGATCGGTGCCGGCCCCGGGAGCGCACGGGTGGAAATCCAAACTATGAGCGGCGAAATGTGGCGACCGGTGGACCTGCCCCCGGGAAAAACCGATTTCGACCTGCCGGCCCGGGTTACCGCCTTGCGCGTCCATCTGCCCGCGCAGAACTGCGCGGTGGCGGACCACTATTCAGGGGTTGCCATTGCATCCGGCAGAATAGTGCGCAACACCGGCAACGCCACGTTGACGACGGTGCTCACCACCGAACCGGTCGCCGTGCCCGACACCGGCGAGCGGGTTTTTCTCCAACGTCGCCTGCACATATCTTCCACACCCTCCGCTCCGCGTTAAAGCTCGTCCACCACCTCCCAGCCCAATTCCTCCCATGCGAATTCAACGTGCATCCTGCGTGCTGCTGTTGCTTCTGGTTTCCCTCGCGTTCGTCAGTTGCGAAAGCCCGCCGCCACCGCGCGGCGCGGCGCCCAAGCCCCGCAGCGTATCCCCACCGGTTTTGGTCGCGCCGACAGTCTTCCACACCAACAAGCTCGCGGAAATGGACGCGGCAGTGGCGCAGGCGATGGAAGACGGGCGACTGCCCGGAGGCGTGCTGTGGTTGGAACATCGGGGGGTTGTACATCGGAAGGCTTACGGCCGCCGGGCGGTGCTGCCAGCGCCGGAGCCGATGTCGGAAGACACGGTCTTCGATGCCGCCTCGCTCACCAAGGTGATGGCAACGACGCCGGCGGTTGTGTTGCTGGCGGAACGCGGGAAACTGCAGATCGATGCGGCGGTGACCAATTACGTGCCCGAGTTCACCGGTGAAGGCAGGGAGCGGGTCACCGTGCGGCATCTGCTGACCCATACTTCGGGACTGCGCTCCGGACTTAGCCTGACTGGCGGCTGGACGGGACAGTCCAAGGCGATTGAGCTGGCCGCCGCGGAGAAACTCCGCCAGCCACCAGGCCTCGAGTTCTTGTATTCCGACATCAATTTCATCCTGCTCGGCGAGATTGTGCAGCGGGTCAGCGGACAGCGGCTGGAACAGTTTGTGGCGCGGGAAATTTACGGCCCCTTGCGCATGACCGACACGGGCTACCAGCCCGCGCCTGACCGGATCAGCCGGATCGCGCCGACGGAAAACCACAAGACTGAGGGTCTGTTGCGCGGGCGGGTGCATGATCCAACTGCGCGACGCATGGGGGGCATCGCCGGTCATGCCGGGGTGTTCACCACGGCGGGCGATCTGGCGCGGTATGCGCGCATGATGCTGAACGGCGGCGAACTGGACGGCGCGCGGGTGTTCAAGCCCGAGACGGTTCGCTGGATGACTTCGGTGCAAACTCCGACGAACGTCGCGGCCCGCCGCGGGATTGGCTGGGATATCGATTCGCCTTACAGCACCCCGCGCGGCCGGCATTTCCCGCTGGGTTCGTACGGACACACGGGCTGGACCGGCACGTCGATCTGGATCGACCCGGCCTCGCGGACATTCCTGATATTTCTCTCCAACCGGAACCACCCGGACGAGGGTGCCAGCGTGGTGGAACTGCGCGCCCGCCTGGCCACGCTGGCGGCGGAGGCGATCACGGACTTCAATTTCATCCATGTTCCCGAGGCCCTGCCGCCGCGCGGCGTGACGCCCGAGAAACCGTTGGCCCAGGCGGTCGTGCTCAACGGCATCGATTCTCTGGAGCGACAGAACTACGCGCCACTAAAGGGCCTGCGGGTGGGCTTGATCACCAATCACACCGGCACAGACCGCCGGCGAAACCCGACCATCGATCTGCTCAAGGCGGCACCCGGGGTCCGCCTCACGGCGTTGTTCAGTCCCGAGCACGGCATTCGCGGTGCCGTCGATGAAAAGGTGGCGGACTCGGTGGACGAACGCACGGGCTTGCCGGTTTACAGCCTCTACGGCGAGCGCCGAACGCCGGCGGCAGCGCAACTGGCCGGGTTGGATGCCCTGGTCTTTGACATCCAAGACATTGGCTGCCGGTTTTATACCTACGTGGCAACGATGGGCAATTGCCTCGAAGCGGCCGCGGGAGCCAGGCTGAAGTTTTTTGTGCTCGACCGCGTGAACCCGATCAACGGGGCGGCGGTCGAGGGCCCGGTGTATGCCGGGAAACCGAGTTTCACCGCCTTTCACGAAGTTCCGCTGCGCCACGGCATGACGGTGGGCGAGCTGGCGCGCATGTTCAATGTCGAGCGCGGATGGGGCGCAGATTTGACGGTGATCCGCCTCGATGGCTGGCAACGGGATTTTTGGTTCGATCAAACGGCGCAACCATGGACCCATCCGTCGCCCAACATGCGGACCTTGAACGCGGCGACGTTGTATCCCGGTGTCGGACTGCTCGAAACGGCTGTTTCGGTCGGACGCGGCACGGACACGCCGTTTGAAATCGTCGGCGCACCCTACGTCAACGACGGAAAACTCGCCGAGGAAATGAACCGGGCAAACCTCGCCGGCGTGCGGTTTATCCCTGTGCGCTTCCAGCCGACCGCCAGTGTTTTCAAAGGCCAGATGTGCGAGGGGGTTTCAATTGTTCTCACCGACCGTCAGCGACTGGCTGCGGTCGAAGTGGGCGTGGCGCTGGCCCTGGCATTCCAGCGGCTGTATCCGGGGCAATTCGCGCTGGATAAGGTAAACACGCTCCTGCAACACCGTCCCACGCTTGATGCGATTAAGGCGGGAAAGTCCCTGGCAGAAATCCGCCGCCTGTGGCTTGCCGACCTCGACAAGTTCAAGCAGCGGCGCGAGGGATTCTTATTGTATCCCTGAGCGCGTCCCCGCCGGGGAGGTGCCGTCTTCGGGACCGGCCGGACTGATCGCTGCGCGCCCGCCCGAAACCCCGGGCCGGCGCCCGCGCCGATGGTGTCACCGACGATCCGCGCCGCAGTCGTAGCCACGGTAAAAACCATTTCCCACCACCACGCCAAAGACGGCGGCGGCAAAGCACCAACCGATCAGGACGGCAACGTCATGCGCCCGGGTGAAGGCAACCAAGGCGACCGGGATGATGGTGCATGTCACCGCTGCGAGGGCATACCAGCGGCCGGTGAGGGTTTTTTTCTTCCAGCGGCGCAGGAGAAGCAGGAGCGGCAATTCCACCCCGGCAAAGAGCGCGGCGAAGCCGATGAATGCCAGTCCCAGCCCGAGGAAAGTCTGGCCGTCCACGCCGCCTTTGAGCATGAAGTGAACCGCCACCATCGAGCCAAGCGTCAGCGTCCATGCCACCAGAAACAGCATGGCGCTCTTGACCAGAAAATCTTTGGGCTTTCTCACGCGGCGGAAAATTATGGATGGATGTATTCCTTGGCAAGAACCGGCATCACCTCACGGCCCGCCTTGCAGTCACGCCGGACGGAGGAAGGCCACGAATTCTGCGGACGCCGTTTCAGCCCCATTCTTCGGAACAATTGAACGCCTGATAAAATCCCCTTCCGACCAGCCAGCCAAACACGCCCACCGGCAGGCAGAAAATCACCATGTCCATGCTGTAAACTCCCGTCGGCAGCGGGCTGAGAAAACGGAAATAGTAAGCCACCGCCACCAGGCTGACGAACGCCGCAAACACCGCGTAGCACCAGGCCGGAAAGCGCCGCCGGCAAACCGTGCGCAACAGAAACAGCAGCGGCACCAGCGCCACCGCGTAAAAGCCCGCCGCCCAGCCTGCGGCAATACCCATCTTCCGCCCCAGATCCTCGGGCAGGGTCTCGGTGGTCACCGCCACCAGGATCAGGGTCAGCAGCAGGGCGATCGCCAGCGAATAAAAACAGAGCCAGAGACCGCGCAATATGGAGTGCAAGAATTCGATCACGGTGGCCAAGACTAGGATGAGTTCGGCGGCGACGCAAGCCCGACCAACCCTCAGTTGACGCACCGCGCCCCCTGGCAACAGACTCCCGCCAAGGCATGTCCTCCGTTGTTCCAATTCTTGGCCCCCTGCTCCGCCTGCCCGGTCTGGCGGAATTGCGGCGGCGACTCGGCGGCGCCGGGGTGTCGCAGTGCGCCACCGTGAGTGCCGCCGCGCAACCAGCCCTCGTGGTGCTGTTGCGCCAGTTGTTTCCTGAACGTCCACTGTTGATTGTCACCGCCGATCTCAAGTCCCAGGAAGCCATGCAGCAGGACTTGGAGACCTGGCTCGCCGCAAACGGCCCGGAAGCCGGCGAACGCGACGGATCGTCACCGGCCGGAGCGGTCGCGGTTGGCGCCCCGTCCACCGCACGGCGAAGGCCCCTCTTCTATCCTGCGTGGGAAGTCCTGCCCCACGAACCACGACTTCCGCATGCGGACGTCGTCAGCGAGCGGTTGGAGACCCTCGTCGCCCTCGCAGCATCGCCCGGAGCGCAACCCACGCCAGCGCCCATCATCAACACCAGCGTCACTGCCCTTCTCCAACCCACATTTCCTCCCGGTGCCATCACCGAGCGCACCCGGACCCTTCGCAAAGGCGAGCGTGCCGACCCGTTGGATGTCGTCGAGTGGCTCGAAGATCAGGGCTACGACCCCGAAGCCAAAGTGACGCAGAAAGGCGAACTTTCCCTGCGCGGCGGAATTCTCGACGTCTATCCCCTGACCAGTCCCTGGCCGGTGCGCCTGGAATTCTTCGGCGATGACCTGGACTCGATGCGCTACTTCGATCCGCAGACGCAAATCTCCCGGGAAGCCATTACCAGCGTGGTCCTGCCTCCCGCCGGGGAAATCGGCATCCTACGCCGCCTGCTTTCGCCCGAGTTCGCACCCGTCCCGGCATCCGGCGCGACGCCGCAACTCCAGCCGTCACTGATTCTGGATTATTTGCCGCGGGAAACGATCGTTCTCCTGTGCGAACCAGCGGTGCTTGCTGCCCATGCCGCGCGCTACGCCGAACAAGTTCCCGCCCACAGCCCGTTTTTTGTGCAGTGGGAGGAATTCCTGCGCGCGGCGGGGGAACACAAACTGACGGTTATCGAATTGCACGACCCGGCCTGCGACCCGCCGCCCCCGGCCGCGGAACTGCCGGAACTTGAGGGCGACGACGAGCCGTCCGCCCCCGCCGAACCGGAAGCCGACCCGGCGTGGCCGCGACTTGCCAGTCTGGATCTTTACCGTCCACTGGGGCCGCGCGCGCCCGAACCACAGATCGCGGAGGCCCAGCGGCGGGAATTCTTCGCCCAAATCCACCGCTGGCTGCGGCAGGGCTTTGCCGTGCATGTCTTCTGCAACAACGACGGCGAACGCCAGCGCTTCGAGGAGATCTGGAACGACCTGCTGCCGCCGGAGACCGGGCGCGAGTCCGCGGTGGCGGCGCATCCGCCCCGGCCGGCGATTCAACTTGGTTCGCTGACCCGTGGCTTCGTCTGCGATGCCGCCCGGCTGGCAGTGGTCACCGACGCGGAAATCTTCGGCCGTTACAAGGTGCAGCGGCCGCGTCGGATGAAGTCACCGCACGCGGCGGCCACGCGATCGGCGCTGGATATTGATTTCTCGGAACTTGAGGAAGGGGATTTCGTCGTCCACCTGCAACACGGCATCGGGCGGTTCGCCGGACTGAAGACGCTGCCCCCGCCGGCACCGCGCGGCGGACGAACCGTCGCCGATCCGGCCGGCGGCCAGGAATGCCTGGTCATCGAATATGCGCCGGCCAGCCCGGATCAACCGGCCCCCCGGCTTTACGTCCCCGTCACCGAGGCGCACCTGGTGAGCAAATATGTCGGCGCCGGCAAGGCGCATCCGCCGTTGAACACGCTGGGCGGCACGCGCTGGGCCAAGGCCAAGGCGCACGCGGAAAACGCGGTGCGGGATCTCGCCAGCGAACTCCTGGCCATCCAGGCCGCGCGCGACTCCCAGACCGGTCACGCGTTCAAACCCGACACGCCCTGGCAACGGGAGTTCGAGAGCGCATTCCTGTACGAGGAAACCGCCGACCAGTTGCGCGCCATCAACGAAGCCAAGGCCGACATGGAACGGCCGCGCCCGATGGACCGCCTGATCTGCGGCGACGTCGGCTTCGGCAAAACCGAGGTCGCCATCCGCGCCGCCTTCAAGTGCGTCATGGAAGGACGGCAGGTCGCCATTCTGGTCCCCACCACGATTCTTGCGCAGCAGCACTACAACACCTTTCGCGAGCGCATGGCCGATTATCCCATGCGCGTCGAACTGCTGTCACGTTTCCGCACCCGCCGGGAGCAGGCGCAGGTCATCGCCGACTGCGCGGCCGGATCGGTGGACATCATCATCGGCACGCACCGGCTGGTGCAGGCGGACGTGACCTTCAAAGATCTCGGCCTGGTGGTCATCGACGAAGAGCAGCGGTTCGGCGTGCTGCACAAGGAAAAGTTCAAACGGTTGCGGCAACTGGTGGACGTCCTCACCCTCAGCGCCACCCCCATCCCGCGCACGCTCTACCTGGCCCTCACAGGCGCGCGGGACATGAGCACCATCCAGACACCACCCCACGACCGCCTTCCAGTTGAAACTCTGGTCCAGCAATACGACGAGCGGCTCATCCGGGACGCCATCCAGCGCGAATTGAACCGCGGCGGCCAGGTCTATTTCCTTCACAACCGCGTCACGACCATCCAGACCATGGCGCAGAAACTCCGCGCCCTCGTGCCCCACGCCCGGCTGGTGGTGGGGCACGGCCAGATGAACAGCGACGAACTCGAGGAGGTAATGACGCAGTTCATCAATGGCGAGGCCGACGTCCTGCTTTCCACGAGCATCATCGAGAGCGGCCTCGATATCCCCAACGCCAACACCATCATCATCGATCGTGCGGACCGGTTTGGCCTGAGCGAGCTGTACCAATTGCGTGGCCGCGTCGGCCGCTACAAACACCAGGCCTATGCCTACCTTCTGCTACCGCGCCACGCACAACTGCTCAACGACGTGCGCAAGCGCATGACCGCCATCAAGCAATACTCGACCCTTGGGAGCGGGTTCAAAATCGCCATGCGCGATCTCGAAATCCGCGGCGCCGGCAATCTGCTCGGCGCCCAGCAGAGCGGCCACATCACCGCCGTCGGCTTCGATCTCTACTGCCAGTTGCTCAAGCAAAGCGTCGGCGCGCTCAAGGGCGAGAAGGTCAAACCACGCGTCGAAGTCCGGGTGCAACTGGATTTCATCGCCCTGCACCCCGGCGAAGAAACCCGCGCCCCAACCCGCCCCAAGCCGGCCGCCCCAACCGCAGCCGACGACTTCGAAATCAGCGTCCCCCGCGAAGTGGCCACCTACTCATCCGACGACACCGTTTCGGAAAAACCCGCGTCCGCCCCGCCAATCCCGCCCGGCCCCGCGTATCTTCCCCTGAAGTACATTCCCGAACCACGACAACGCATCGAGGCGTACCGCAAACTGGCCCAGGCGATGGACAAAGCCGCCGTCAACGCCTTGCGTACCGAGATGCTCGATCGTTTCGGTCCCCTGCCCCCGCCGGTCGAACTCCTCCTCCTCGTCACCGAGTTGAAAATCCTTGCGAGCGAACGCGCAATTACCGGGATTGAAACCCGCGAGGACCGGCTCATGCTCACCCGCAACCGCGACCTCATCACCGTCGGCAACAAATTCCCGCGCCTGACCAAACGGGAGCCCAAGGCGCGTCTCAACGAAATCCGCAAACTCTTGCTCTCGCTCTGACGACAGCAAGACCCGCCGGCGCGGCCCCGCTCCCGGCGACAAGTTCGTCCCAAGCCAGCCCAAGCGTATTCCGATGGACCGGGCGAAATCGCGCAATCCGGGCGACGAAACCTGAAGAACGCTGTTGTCGGCAAACCCGGCCGCCGTAAGCTCACGCGCAATGAATCGGACCCCGCAAACCTGTCTCCCGAGCCGTCCGGCGTTCGGATTCGCAGTTTTTCCACGCAGGGAGCTCTACCGGTCGCATAGGCTTGCCAGCCTCTTCTTCGCAGTGATGATCACCATGAGCCACGCAGCACCCCCAACTCCGCCGCCCACCCCGGTCAAGCCCGTGACCGACGAGTATCATGGCATCAAAGTCACGGATCCCTACCGCTGGCTGGAACAGGCAAACGACCCCGCAGTTAAAGCCTGGACGGAGGCGCAGAACAAATACTCGCGGGCTTTCCTCGATGCGTTGCCAGACCGCGCTGGCATCGCGGCCCGATTGACCGAGTACTTCGCGAAAGACACGCCAAGTCACGCGGGCTTGGTGGCGCGGCCCGGCCGCCTTTTCGCCCTCAAGTTCCAACCGCCAAAGCAGCAGCGCCTGCTGGTGACGATGGCATCCGCCAACGACCTGAAGTCCGAAAAGGTGGTGCTCGATCCAAATGAACTGGAACCACGGGGCCGGGTGGCCATGGATTGGTATGTGCCGTCGCCCGATGGACGGTTGGTGGCGGTCTGCCTGTCGGTTAACGGCTCCGAAGAAGGTACGCTTCATTTTTACGAGACGGCCACCGGAAAGGCCCTCCCCGACCGGATCGAGCGGGTGCAGTATCCCACCGGCGGAGGAAGCGCGGCCTGGACAGCCGATGGCCAGGTAATCTTCTACACGCGCTATCCGCGAACCGGCGAACGCGCGGCGGCCGACCTCAACTTCTACCAACAGGTGTTCCGACACCGGATCGGCACGCCGGAAAGCACTGATGTCTATTCGCTCGGCAAAGAACTTCCGCGGATCGCCGAAATCGACCTCGACACCTCGCCCGACGGAGCCTGGCTGACCGCCAGCGTCGCCAACGGAGACGGCGGCGAGCATGCGCACTTCCTGCTGGACCTCCGGACAGGCGAGCGGGCGATCTGGCGCCAGATCACTCGGTTCGAGGACGGGATCAAGAGCGTGGCGATCAGCCGGGATGGCAACGCGATATATCTGCGTTCCGTCGAACATGCGCCGCGGGGAAAAATCCTGCGCCTGCCGCTCGACGGCCGGAAGGAGTTGAAAGAAGCAACGCTCGTGGTGCCCGAAAGCGACGCGGTGATCGAAGGCATGCTGCCCACCGCCGGCCATCTCTACGTCGCAGACATCATCGGCGGTCCGTCGCGTCTGCGGCGCTTTGATCTCGCAGGCAAGGAAGGCCGCGAACTGCCGATCCGCAGCCACACCGCCATCGGGCAGTTGGTCCCGTTGCTCGACCAACCGAATGATGACCGCGTCCTGTATCGCTCCGCCAGCTACACGGAACCGGATGCCTGGTATCTGTACGAGCCCGGGCCGGACCGAGCGGTACGCACCGGGCTGTTCAATACGTCGCCCGTCAGTTTCGATGACATCGAAGCCGTCCGCGAGTTCGCCGTGTCCAAGGATGGCACCCGGATCCCCATCAACATTCTGCGGCGAAAGGGCACCCGGCTCACAGGTGACAACCCCACGTTGCTCACCGGTTACGGCGGTTACGGCATCAGCCTCCGGCCCCGTTTCAGTTTTACCCAGCGGCTCTGGTTTGATCGCGGTGGAATTTATGTCGTCGCCAATCTTCGCGGCGGCGGCGAATACGGCGAAGCGTGGCATCTGGCGGGCAATCTCACAGTGAAACAAAACGTCTTTGACGACTTCGCCGCGTGCGCCGGGCATTTGATCACCCGGGGTTACACCCGCCCGGAAAAACTGGCCGTGGAAGGCGGCAGCAACGGCGGCCTGCTGATGGGAGCCTTCCTGACCCGACATTCCGAATTGTGCCGCGCAGTGATCGCGCATGTCGGCATCTTTGACATGCTGCGGGTCGAACTGGACCCGAACGGAGCCTTTAATGTGACGGAATTCGGCACCGTGAAGGATCCGGCGCAATTCAAGGCCCTGCACGCCTACTCCCCGTATCATCGGGTGGTCGATGGCGCGAAATATCCGGCGGTATTCCTGCTTGCAGGCGAGCACGACGGCCGGGTCAATCCCGCCAACTCCCGGAAGATGACGGCGCGATTGCAGGCCGCCTCGACCTCCGGACATCCGGTGCTCGTGCGATTGAGCGCCGCGTCCGGCCACGGGATGGGGACCGCCTTGACCGAACGTATCGCCCAGAGCGCGGATGTTTTCGCATTTCTGTTCGACCAGTTGGGCATGAAGCCGACTCCAGCCCGTTGAGCCAGATTCAGGCAACCGGACACAGCGAAGATTTTGCAGAGACACGACAAGCTCAAAGAATGATCGATGTCCGCGGGCCAGCGGGACGCCCTTCAGCCAACCGAATTGCAGTCAACTCCCGCTGCGTCTTCTCTGCATCAAACGCACCTCGACAACCCGGCCGAATCAGCGCGCCCGAACAGTTCCATTCGCAGCCCAGATCAAATTGGAGGCGATGCCGGCGGTGGTGAACAATGCGTTGGCGCTCGACAAACGAACCGGAAACCGCACGCTTCCGACCACGCAGCAAAGTCGCAGGAAAGCCAGTGCGCGGGCCGCCTTCGGCCAGCATTTCGGAAGCCGCGGCCCAGCCTGCCCCGAATCGATGTCATGCGGGAGCCCGTGAGTTCAGAGCCATTCCACGCCCTGGCATCCGCCCTCAAGGAAGGCGGGTTCGCGGAGCATGGTCTTCGCATTGAAGGCATTCTGAACGGTACATGGACAACTTCATCCGAACTCATTGCCGAACTCGGGCAAGCCGTGCTGATTGTCCGGAAAGAATGCGCACCGCTCAGTCCCGCTCTCCGAGCCCTCCTCAAGGAGTGTTTGCGACAGGTGCGCAAAGCGTGGCCCGGTTTCGGTTGGTTTAGTTGGCTTCCCCGGGTTAGGCGCCGCCCTTGAGCAGATTCACGCCGTGGGCTGGCCCGACGTCGGCTGCTTCGCACGATCTTTCGAAGCAGTCCTTCCATCGCAAATCTTTCTCCTCCTTTGCCATCACCAAACAACCCCTTCCGACTGAACTTGCTTCGTACTCGATGACAATCGCGGAGGAGCGACGAACCTGAAGTCGAACCCGGCACGCAAAGGGTTCGCGCGTAAAAAGTGGTCTGCCGGGAGATTTCGGAATGCCCCACGAAGGCGCTGGAACGGAGGCCGGAGACGAGCCACCGTTCGCTCACCAAGCGAAGCGACTCCGGCTTCAGACATTCAAGCGATGACCGACGCGCAGCCTGCAAGCCAAGTATTCCAGTTGATCGACCGCGCCTTCGTCCTGCCTACACTCATCGTTGGCCGGTCGTTCGTCAGCACTCGGCCACGCAAACGGTGTTCATGCCGGCCTTCCACGAATCCGTGCCTCTGAGCTTGGGCTCACCCGGTTGGGGGATACCGTCTCCGCACGTTGGCCGGTAGTTTGCGACCATGCTTGTTCGAATGCCGTGGGTTGTGCGAGTTCCAGTGACTGCGCTTGGCGCAGTTCGACGCGCTGCTCCCGCCGCACGGCAGGCGGAATGCCGGGGCAAGATTTCCGCCCGGATGTTTGCTTGAACCCATTCCCAACCCTCATGAAACAAACCTGCAAATCGTCAGCCTGCCGCCGTGGCGCCCGCGGATTCACCCTCATCGAACTGCTCGTGGTCATCGCCATCATCGGCATTCTGGCGGCGATGCTGCTGCCGGCGCTCGGGGCGGCGAAGGAAAGGTCCAAAAGGATCAAGTGCGTGAACAACCTGAAGCAGGTCGGTTTGGGCAGCCTGCTTTATGCAAACGACAATGGGGACAATGTCGTTCCTGCCGGAAAAACAGTGGGTGGAGCAAGCCCGAGTTTGCCCATTCAGTTCAACCTGACTGATCTGGCCAGCATCGATGGATGGAAAGCGGTCGGTATTGATGTGACGAACACCAACGGACCAGGAATCTGGACCTGCCCAAATCGGCCCAATTTCCCAAGCTACAACGCCGGAAACAATCAGTACGTAATTGGCTACCAGTATTACGGTGGTTTCACGAGGTGGGTGAATAACCTCGGCGCATTCAACAACGTCGCCAGTCCGGTGAACACCGGTTCCGTAAAACCCGGTTGGATGCTGGCAGCTGATGTCGTTGCGACGGCCGGCCCCACCCAGAATAACTGGGCGCCATTCTCCAATATGCCGGCCCACAAAAACAACGGCGGCGGCCCGACGGGAGCGAACGAGGTCTTCATTGACGGCTCGGCCCGGTGGGTCAGCGCCTCCAAGAACTTGATGTTCATTCATACCTGGAACGCCGCCACCGCCTCTCTCTATTTCTACCAAGATGATCTGGGACCTCTCGAACCGCAGCGCGCAAGTTTGACGAAGGTTCCCTGAGCACCTCATCGAGAAGTCGATCGAATGGAGCAGATTGAGAAGCATATGAAGGCTCACTGCCCGGCTGGAATCGGGCACGACGTTTTGCGCATCGCCAGCATCAGTTTCCGAATGCCGGGTGCCAAACGAACGGTTTTGCATCGCAACCGGAGAGATCAGCGACCCGGCGGAATGTGCCGCCGCTCTTGCAACAAGCCAATTTGAACAGATGAAAACAAACCACCAAAAGTCTCTTTTTCTCAACGCCGGTTACGGCTTCACCCTCATCGAACTGCTCGTGGTCATCGCCATCATCGGCATCCTGGCAGCCATGTTGCTGCCGGCGCTCGGGGGCGCAAAAGAGCGATCCAAGCGCGCGGTGTGCCTGAACAACATGAAGCAGGTCGGGTTGGCAGTCGTGGTTTATGCGGGCGATCAATCCGACCGCTTTCCCTCGGGTGCCCGGGACGATAACTCGTACCATGCCACCTGGATGGCGAGTCAAACTTTCACGAACGCCTTCATTCGGGCCGGATTCAATACCAACTCTCTGTGCTGCCCCAACAAGAAGAACTGGATGTCGTATTCAGCCAACGTCGGACACCGGCTCGGCTACTACACGCTTTGGGGCTACCCCACGGCCAACGACGCCCGCAGCCGGACGGGCACTTATACTGTGGCGCAGACCACGCCGTGGGACAGCCCGCAAATGGTGAGCGATGTCACCCCCTACAGTTTGCTTGCTGCCGACATCGTCGAGAAAGGAACTGTGAATCCGGCGGGCACTTCCGGCTCACATGCCGGCACCGGTCCGGTCGCCAGTCCGGTAGGATCCACCCCGGAACCAGATGCGATCGGAATCTCTGGCGGCACCATCGCCCAAGTCGACGGTTCGGCACAATGGCGGCAGATTTCCGTGATGAAGTCCCGCTGGGTCCGCTGGAACGGCGCTCCTGCTACCGGCCAGGGCAACATCATTGGATACTGGTGAGAAAGCCGACCTGACAGCCCATCGCGACCTCGGCACACACGCCGCCCGCCACCGGACCAATTCGCTTGCCCCCCGCCGGGCACGACGCCTCGGAATTTCCCCGCAGGCGAAAGTCTTGCCGCCGCGGCGCGGCAGTTTAGGCTTCCCACATTGCGCATGGGCAAGCCGACCGACGTCACCGGCATCTCGGATAGGGAATTCATTACCCTCCACTCCGGACACGACCGCTTCGGAAGCCGCGGCGGCGTAAACTTCATTGAACCGAGCATCTCTCGGCCGGTCTCGCCACCGCCGATGCTTGGCGGGAGCCGGCTATTTCATCCGCGCGTTTTTTCATCCAATCGTTCGCGGTTCGGATGGTTGTGTGGCATCTGGTTGGCTCTAAGTTCGTGGACCGCGCCCACACGGGCCGCCGAGGAGGGTGCGATCACCACTGCGCCGCCGGCACCGATCGCCGCGGGTGTGCTGGCCACCAACTGGGGCGTCGGGCCCTGGATCTGGGACAAGGAGGTTTTCGACAAACAGACGTGTCGCCTTTGGCGGTCGTTTGGCATTCCGCTTGGGGCGAAGGTGTCCGCAGCGGTTTTGCGAATCTCCGTGGACAACGGCTTCCGCCTGATGCTCGATGGGCGCGAGGTAGGCAGCGGGAGCGACTGGCGCAGCATCACCGAATACGACCTGAGCTTGTTGCTGTCGCCCGGACGGCACGTGCTGGCGGTGGAGGCGTTCAACGACAATCGCGAGGCCGGCATGCAGTTTGGACTCCGCATTGAACTGACGGACGGCCAGACGATCGAAATCCCGTCGGACACGAACTGGCGGGTTGTCCCGTCCGGCGAACGAGGCTGGGAGAACAAGCGCAACGCCCCGGCACACTGGCCCCGGGCCGTGGTCGTCAGCGCGCTTTTGCCCCGGCCAGGTGCCTGGCAGCAACGCGTCCCCACCATGATTGTGAAGGTGCCGATTTTGCGCCCGGTGGAGT
>CAZUUP010000040.1:9835-17662 GCA_964623105.1 uncultured Akkermansia sp. | reverse complement strand
GCATCCCCCCCAACCCGCCCACAAAACTTCGCTTCCCCAGCTCGTGATCCCCGATCACCGCCCGGAACCGCTCCCCATACCATCCCCGCAAACGCCCCAGACACTCCGCCGCGCTCGCCCGCGCCGCCGCGTCACTCACCCCCACAAACGCCGAATCACACGAATAATCCCCGTTGGCCACCACCCAGTCCGCTTCGCCCCCCAGCCTGCGAAACTCCTCCAGCCGGTGATTGTGCGCGAACGGATCCCGCTGCCACACAAAATGATAATACGCCCGCAACCCCAGCCGCGCCGCCGGATTCTCCACCCCCGTCAGCCGAAAATTCCCCCGCGCCTTCTCCTCCTCACCCGCGTAGTGAATGTCACTGACGATCAATATTCGTTGCCTGGCCATGCGCGATCCAACGCCCGCAATCACCCAACGCCCCCCAGCTAACCACCATTCGCGTCCCCGCTTCAACCGCCATTCCCGGCGCGGGCCCCGCAATCCATTTGAACCCCGCCCGAAAATTTGCTATCAGCCTCCCCGTGTCCTACCTCGACCACTGGCTGCCCCCGGTTGCCGTGCTCGTCATCTACGTCGTGCGGATGGCCGAGCTCGGCACCCGGCGTGACACCGTCGCCGGTCCCGTCCGCGAACGTCTTACCCTCCGCCTCTTCATGCTCGCTGGCACCCTGATGATCGTCGGCGGCATCACCGAATACCTCCTGCGCACCCTCACCCTCCACTGGCCCCTTTTCTTCGCGGGCGGTGCCTGCGGCCTCGCCTCGTTCACGATCCGCCGCCAGGCCATCCGCGCCCTCGGCCGCTTCTGGAGCCTTCACATCGAAATCCGCGAAAACCACCAGTTCGTCTGCGACGGCCCCTTCCGCTGGGTCCGCCACCCCACCTACTTCTCCATGATCCTCGAACTTCTCTCCGCCGGCCTCATCCTCCGCGCCTGGGCCACCCTCGGCGCCGTCAGCCTCATCTTCATCCCCGCCCTCTACCGGCGCATCCGCCTCGAAGAAACCGCCCTCGTCGAGAAATTCGGCTCCCGCTACACCGCCTACCAGCAATCCACCCCTGCACTTCTGCCCTGGAAACTCACCCCGGCACCATGAGATTTGACCCCCAACACCGACGTGTCGTCATCACCGGCCTTGGCGTCATCTCCGCCGCCGGCTCCACTCTCCCCGAATTCTGGGACAACGTCCGCCTCGGCCACAGCGGTGCCCGCCGCGTCAGCCGCTTCGAAACCGCCGGCCTCCCCAACCAAATCGCCGCCGAAATCTCCGACTTCGATTTCGGCCGCTACAGCGACCCCCGAAATGCCCGCCGCTTCGAACGCTCCATCCAATACGGCATCGCCGCCGCCGTCCAGGCCACCCGCGACGCCTCCCTCGACCTCGCCAAGATCAACCCCGACCGCGTCGGCGTCATCGAAGCCAGCTCCGTCGGCGGCATGGAAAGCTCCTTCAAAGGCCAGACCGCCTTCGAAGCCCGCGGCTACAAAGCCATGAGCCCCTTCACCCTCATCAACGCCTACTCCGGAGGCGGCAGCGGGGAAATCGCCCTCGAACTCGGCACTCAGGGCCTGGCCGTCACCTACAGCTCCGGCAGCGCCTCCGGCAACGACGTCATCGGCTACGCCCTCAACCTCATCAAGTGTGACGAAGTGGACATCCTCGTTGCCGGCGGCTCCGAAGCCCCCCTGCTGGCACCGCTCTGGGGCGCCTTCTGCCAGATGAAGGTCATGACCCGTCGCAACGACGACCCTCCCCACTCCATGCGCCCCTTCGACCGCTCCCGCGACGGCTTCCTCCTCGGCGAAGGCGCCGCCTTCCTCGTCCTCGAGGAACTCTCCCACGCCCTCGACCGCGGTGCCCCCATCTACGCCGAAGTCCTCGGCCAAGGCCGCAGTTGCGAAGCCCACCACTCCGTCGCCCCCCACCCCGACGGCATCGGCATGACCCGCGCCATCGAGAAAGCCCTCCGCCAGGCCCGCGTCCTCCCCGCCGAAATCAGCTACATCAACGCCCACGGCACCGCCACCGACACCAACGACCAGGTCGAATCACTCGCCATCAAACGCCTCTTCGGCCCGCACGCCCACAAGGTCGCCATCAGCTCCACCAAACCCGTCACCGGCCACCTCCTCGCCGCCGCCGGGGCCATCGAAACCGCCATCTGCGCCCTTGCCATCAAGCATCAGGTCATGCCCCCCACGCTCAATTTTCAGGAGGCCGCCGACGGCTGCGACCTTGACTACATCCCCAACCAGGCCCGCCCCTACCCCATCCGCATCGCCATGAACCTCAACGTCGGCTTCGGCGGAAAAAACTCCTGCCTCATCCTTCGCGAGTATCAGCCGTTCTGATGCGCTTCTCCGAACTCATCCCGCTGGCCGCCGCCTTCGTCAATTTCACGCTGGCCCTGTTCGTCTTCAGCCGCGACACCCGCTCGCACCTCCACCGCGTCTTCCTCCTTTGGGGCCTCTCCATCACCGTCTGGAACATCGGCACCTGCTTCATGTTCCGCGTCAACCGTCCCGACACCGCCCTCTTCTGGGCCCGCTTCCTCCAGTTCGGCGTCATTTTCCTCCCCGTCGGTCTCCTCCACATCAGCCTCCTCACCGCCCGCATTCCCCGCCCCCGCTGGCTCCCCCTCCTCTACGGCTTCCACATCCTCCTCGCTCTGTTGAACGCCACCGGCCATTTCGTAAGCGGCGTCCACTGGACCGGCTACGCCTACTACTCCCAGGGCGCCCCCGCCTTCTGGCTCTTCACCGTCATTTACGCCATCGAAACCATCGGCTCGATGATCATGCTCCTCGGCCGACTCCCCTCCCTCTCTCCCCTCAACCGCGCCCGCGTCAAATCCCTCCTCTGGGCTCAGGGCATCCTCATATTCTTCGGCAACAACGACCTCCTCCCCATCCTCGGCATCTATCACTACCCGTTTACCAGCTGGCGCATTTACCCCCTCGGCAGCCTCGCCGCCATCTTCTACGGCATCATCGTCGCCTACAGCGCGCTCCTCAACCAACTCCTCGACATCCAGTTCTCCCTCGGCCGCGTCGCCGGACGCGTCCTCCGCATGGCCATGCTCATGTGCGTCGCCCTCACCCTCCTCTTCCTCGCCCACACCCTCTTCCCCCAGGAAATCAGCCTCTTCGCCGTCACCGCCGCCATGATCGTCTTCCTCGCCAGCGCCACCGCCGCCGTCAATTTCTTCCCCCTCCTCCTCGGCACCGGCTCCGACTCCCTCGAACGCCGCATGCTCGGCGGCCGCTTCGAATATCACGATAAAATGCAATCCTTCATCCAGTCCGTTCCGTGGTATTCCAACAACAGCCAGCTCCTCGAAGATCTCGACGACCTCTTCACCAACACCGTCCACACCCGCTCCTACCAGATCATCCTCCTCGACGAAGCCACCCGCGCCGCCTCCATCTTCGTCTCCCGCCCGGAACTCAGCGCCTCCCGTCTCGCCGCCCTCCCGCGCGACCTCGCCGTCTTCGAACTCCTTCGCAACCGCCACCTCGACTACTTCACCGTCAACGACGCCTACGCACCCCCATCCGAACCCGAACTCGATCGCCAGGCCCGCCGCGAACTCCAGCTCTTCGCCGCCGAATTCTGCTTCCCCATGGTCTTCAACCAGGAACCCTTTGGCATCCTTCTCATCGGCCGCAAAAACGAGGACGAACCCTACACCCCGCTCGACCTCCACCTCCTCACCCTCCTCACCCGCAGCCTCGGCCTCATCATCAACCAGATCCGCCTCAAGAACAAAGTCCTCGTCGCCGAGGAAATCGAACTCCTCGGCCGCATGTCCCGCGGCATGGCCCACGACCTCAACAACCTCCTCACCCCCGTCTCCACCCTGCTCCAACTCGGCCGCGCCGGCCTCACCGACCCCGAGGCCCTCGACAACCTCCTCCCCGTCGCCCTCCGCAACGTCGGCGCCATGCAGTCCTACATCAAGGAAGCCCTCTTCTTCTCCGAAAACAACACCCCCCAATTCCGCCTCGCCCGCCTCGACCTTGTCCTCCCCAAGGCCGTCGAATACGCCGCCACCCGCCTGCGCCGCAAAAACATCACCGTCACCATCGACTCTCCCCCCGACGTCTTCATCGAACTCGACGAAGTCCTCATCCTCCGCCTCCTCAGCAACCTCCTCGGCAACGCCATCGACGCCTCCCCCAACGACAGCCGCATCGCCCTCATCCTCACCCGCCTCAGCAAACACGAAAGCGGCCTCGAATGGCTCCGCCTCCGCGTCGTGGACAACGGCAGCGGCATCAGCAAACGCAACCTCAAACGCATCCTCAACCCCTACTTCACGACCAAGGACCATGGCGATCAGGACCGCGGCTTCGGCCTCGGCCTCGCCATCTGCCGCCAGGTCGTCCACCTCCACGGCGGCAACATCACAGTTGCCAGCGAGGAAAAAGTTGGTACTACAGTCCAGGTAGATTTGCCCAGCCGCCAGATTTCTCAGGATAACCCGGTGCCGACCGCCACCAAATGAAGAATCTCTTGATTCTCTCCAAGCTCGCCGGACCGGCCGCCGCCCTCCGCGCCGTCCTCGACCCCGCCGAGTTCCGCGTCATCGCCAAAAACGAACTCTGGGAAATCGAATCCCTCGTCCGTCAGGGCGCCATCGACGCCGCCATCCTGGACTTCGAACTCACCGACGTCCAACCCATCCGCACCATCGAGCAAATCCGCTCCCTCAGCCCCGCCCTCCCCGTATTCGTTTACAGCTCCAACACCAAATGGGAATGGGAGGAGGAAGCCTACCTCCTTGGCGTCCAACACGTCCTCGCCAAACCCATCCGCGGCAGGATACTTAACACCCTCCTCGCCCGCCTTTGGAGCCCCGCCGCCCCGCCCCAGCTCCCCGTCCCCACCCAGCGCCCCCCCGAAGAAATCCGCCCGGCCCCCACCACCCTCGCCCCCGCCCGCACCCTCGAGGTGCTCCGCAATTTCTCCAGCATCCTCACGCACAGCCTCTGCTCCGAATCCCTGCTTAAGGAGTTCCTCATGCTCCTGCGCAGCATCCTTGGCGTCAACCGCGCCGGCATCTTCCTCCGCCGCCCGCCCGCCACCGTCCCCACCAACTCCGGCGCCCCCGACGACCGCCAGCTCCGCGCCGCCTGCGCCATCGGCCTCACCCCCAGCCTGATGGACTACTTCGAACTCTCTCTCAAGGCCGGCATCGGCGGCCACCTCTACCGCCACGGCCGCATCCTCAAAAGCGCCAGCGAAGAAGCCCGCGTGGACCGCGAAATCCTCAAGGAATTCGAACTCCTCGGCACCCAGGTCGCCTTCCCCATCCTCGACCGCGAATCCATGGTCGGCGTCGCCGTGTTCGACGGCCGCATCACCGGCGAACCCTTCACCAACGAGGAACTCGCCCTCGTCTTCCACCTCCTCGAAGAAGTCGGCCTTGCCATCCGCAACAGCTGGCTCCACGACCAGCTCTCCGGCAACCTCCAGATGATGTCCGACGTCCTCACGCAGCTCCCCTGCGGCTGCGTCGTCGTCAGTCGCGACCTCGCCATCCTCCAATCCAACCCCGCCGCCCGCCAGTTCTTCCCCGCCGCCGACTCCCGCATCCGCCCCCTCGAATTCAGCGACCTCCCCTCCGCCATCGGCAGCCGCGTCTTCGAGGCCTTCAACTCCGCCACCACCACCGCCCCCTTCCGCTACCGCCAGCCCGACCAACCCGAAACCGTCTTCCAAATCAACATCTCCCTCTTCAAACGCCAGAAATCCGCCACCCCCAACGCCGCCCTCATCCTCATCGAAGACTTCACCCAGGTCGAACACACCCAGGCCCTGGAAATCGAAGCCTCCAACCTCCGCCTCGTCAAACGCATGGCCGAAAGCCTCGCCCACGAAATCGGCAACGCCGTCGTCCCCATCTCCACCTACCAGCAACTCCTCTCCGAACGCGCCCACGACCCCGAATTCATCACCTCCTTCAGCAACGCCATGGGCGACGGCGTCAAACGCGTCGCCCGCCTCGCCCACCAGATGCTCTTCCTCGCCAGCGACGCCCTCGACCGCCGCGAACAAATACCCCTGCAATCCCTCATCGCCGAAGCCTTCCGCGACGCCCAGGGCCACCTCTCCGAAACCGCCGCCAAACTCACCTACCAGACCGACCGCAAAAACCTCACCATCCTCGGCAACCACCTCGGCCTTAAACACGCCCTCGCCGAAATCATGCTCAACGCCTGCCAGGCCCGACCCAACGCCCCCGAAATCCGCATCCAGCAACGCACCGAAACCGACGCCCACGGCAGCCCCTGGCTCCGCCTCGAACTCACCGACGCCGGCCAGGGCATCTCCCCCGAAGTCGCCCGCAAAGCCGCCGAACCCTTCTACTCCCAACGCAACGTCGGCGTCGGCCTCGGCCTCACCGTCACCCGCAAAATCATCGAATCCCATTCCGGCAAACTCGAAATCTGCCCCTCCCCTGAAGGCACCCCCGGCACCGTCCGCATCTCCCTCCCCCTCCAACCCCAACCCGCCGCCACCACCGAACCGCCCCCCTCCGCCGCCACCTCCCAACCCGCCAGCGCCTGAAAAATTTCCTGCTCCCAAATCGTTTCCTCCTTGCGGTTCGTCCGCGAGATATAGTAACCACACACCGCTCCTGATTGCGTTCTCGTCATGGAAGCGCTGATTTTTTAATTGGCGACCCTATGCGACCCACTATTCCGTTGACGGTTCTGGCCGGGGCACTCACCCCCCTGCCCGCAATAGCCCTAGGCCTCCGCATCGCCGACCACGATGCCTCCGCCACCGCCCGCGGCAACGCCTTCGCCGCCACCGCCGACAACCCCGCCGCCATCTACTACAACCCCGCCGGCATCAGCCAACTCGAAGGCACCCAAGCCCGGGCCAACTTTTATAGCATCGCGCTGCAATCCACCTACACCGGCGCCACTGGCCAGGCCAAAACCAAATACAAAATCCAGGCCGTCCCCGAATTCTACTTCACCACCACCCTAAAATCTGCGCCCGTCACCCTCGGACTCGGAGCCTACGCCCCCTACGGCCTCGGCGTCGAATGGCCCGACACCACCACCGCTCCCTTCCGCGCCACCAAAGGCCAGATGGCCTACTACTCCTTCAACCCCGTCATCGCCTGGAAACCCCATTCCACCCTCGCCATCGCTGCCGGCCCCACCCTCAACTACGCGAACACCGAATTCCAACAAACCCTCCTTCCCCAACCCGCACCCCTCCTCCAAACCCGCCTCCGCGGTGAGGGCACCGCCGTCGGCTACACCGCCGGCATCCAGTGGAAACCGCATAAGAAACACGCCTTCGGCCTCTCCTACCGCAGCGCCACCACCATCGACTTCTCCGGCAGCCTCAACGCCTTCACCCCGTTGGGCGCCCCGGTAACCCTCCCCGCCAACGCCAGCTTCAAATTCCCCCAGCACATCATCGCCGGTTGGTCCTACCGCCCCACCCCCGCGTGGAACCTCGAGTTCAACATCGACTGGACCGACTGGTCCCGGCTTCAGCGCGTGGACGTCAAATCCTCCGGCGCCACCGTTTCCACCCTTCCCTTCAACTGGAAAAACAGCTTCTTCTACGAATTCGGCGTCACCCGCAACTTCGACCACGGCTGGCACGCCAGCGCCGGCTACATCTTCAGCGAAAACTCCGTCCCCGACGCCACCCTCAACCCCATCGTCCCCGACTCCGACCGCCACATCTTCAGCCTCGGCGGCGGACGCACCTACCAGAAATGGAGCTGGGACCTCGCCTACCAGCTCGCCTACGGCCCCGCCCGCACCGTCACCGGCAACACCTACG
>CAZUUP010000040.1:0-9735 GCA_964623105.1 uncultured Akkermansia sp. | reverse complement strand
CCAGCCAACGGAACCTTCGAATTCCTCAGCCATGCCCTTGCTCTCTCCGTCGGATACAAATTCTAAAGCCCCACCCCCTGCCGACAAGGATCAGGGACGCCGCGTCCTGCTCGTCGTGGATGACGAAGAAGGCCCGCGCCAATCCCTCCGCATCGTCTTCAAAGACGAATACCGCGTCATCCTCGCCGACAACGGAGCTCGCGCCCTCGAACTCGCCCGCCAACACCCCGTCTCCGCCGCCATCCTCGACATCCGCATGACCGGCATGTCCGGCATCGACCTCCTCCGCAACCTCAAGGCCACCAACCCCGCCATCGAGGTCATCATGCTCACCGCCTTCGAGACCCTCGACACCGCCCGTCAGGCCCTCCGCCTCGGCGCCTGCGATTACCTCAACAAACCCTTCGACATCCCCACCCTCCGCGCTGCCGTTGCCAATGCCATGACCCGCAGCGCCCTCAACGAGGAACGTCACACCACCAACTCCAAACTTCGCTCCCTCCAGGACGAACTTGAAAACCACCGCCTGAGCGAGGAAATGTCCCGCACCAAGGGCGAGATCTACGCCAGCGTCCTTCACGACATCAACAGCCCCCTCACCGTCATTGCCGGCTTTGTCGAGATGATCAACGAGAAAGTCTGCCGGCCACAACCCCTCGCCGAACAAAGCCTCGACGAACTCCGCCACCAACTTTCCCACGTCAGTCGCCAGGTCAACAAGTGCGTCGAAATCTGCCACCGCTACCTCGCCTTCGCCCGCAATCGCGGCCCCGGCTGCGCCTCCGTTCCCGTCAATCAAACCCTCAACGACCTCGGCGAACTTCTCCGCGTCCACCCCAGCGCCCGCAACCACCAACTCACCATCCGCCCCCTCCACACCGACGCCCACGCCCCCATCAACGGCACCGACCTCATCCAGATCCTCCTCAACCTCGCCGTCAACGCCTTCCAATGCTCCCCCAACCCCCACGCCGTCGAAATCCTCGCCCACCGCACCACTGAACCCCTGCCCCTGAACACCTTCGCCGCCACCTCCGAAACCCGCTTCCTCGCCCCCGATTCCTTCGTCAACTCCCCCCAACTCCTCGCCCTCACCGTCCACGACGACGGCCCCGGCATCCCGCCCGACGCACTTCCCAAACTCTTCGAAACCTACTACTCCACCAAAGCCCCCGGCCAGGGCACCGGCCTCGGCCTCGCCATCGTCCAACGCCTCACCCGCGCCGCCCACGGCGCCATCTGCGTCCACTCCCGCCGCGGCAGCGGCACCACCTTCACCATCTACCTCCCCATCACCCACGCCAACGCCTGACCGTCGCCCCTCGCTTCCCGTCTCCCCGCCTTCACCCCCGCCCCACATGACCGTCTTCGGCCTCACCGGCGGCATCGGCATGGGCAAATCCACCGCCGCCCTCCTCCTCACCCAGCGCGCCATCCCCGTCATCGACACCGACCACCTCGCCCGCGACCTGGTCGCACCCGGCCAACCAGCGCTCCAAGAAATCACCGCCACTTTCGGCCCCGCCATCCTCACCCCGACCGGCCACCTCGACCGCCCCCAACTCGCCGCCCGCGTCTTCTCCGACCCCGCCGCCCGCCAACAACTCGAGGCCATCCTCCACCCCCGCATCCGCGCCGCATGGACCCGCCAGATCGACCAATGGCGTGCCGACGGCCACCCCACCGCCGTCGTCGTCATTCCCCTCCTGTTCGAGACCGCTGCCCAGTCCGCCTTCCACGCCACCCTCTGCCTCGCCTGCACTCCCGCCACCCAGCAACTACGCCTTCGCCAGCGCAACTGGACACCCGAACAAATCGCCGCCCGCATCGCCGCCCAATTCCCCATCGAGAAAAAAATGGCCCTCGCCACCCACGTCATCTGGACCGAAGGCCCCCTCGAAATCCACGCCGCCCAACTGCTCCGCGTCATCCCCTGACCCCACTCCAAAAAGATTCCCCTGCCTCAAATTCCCCTGCCAAAATCCCCGCGCCCCCACCGCCCCGTCCCCACCCTGACCCCCTGCTGACGGATTAATTGCTTTCCGCCCCAGCCGCGCACCCTATCCTCCCCCCATGATTCTGAGCCAATCGGAACTGGAAAGCCTCATCCACGCCCGCCACAACCACCCCCACCAACTGCTGGGCATGCACCCACTCGGCGACGGCTCCGGCCTCGTCGTCCGCGCCTTCGCACCCCACGCCGCCACCATCGAGGTCCTCCCCGTTCACGACCCCAAGAAGCCCCGCTTCAAACTCAAACGCATTCACCCCACCGGCCTCTTCGAAGGCACCACCCGCGAAGCCACCCACGTTTACGCCTACGACCTCTCGATCACCGATTCCCACGGCCACCACCGCCAGCAACGCGACCCCTACTCCTTCTTCCCCTGCCTCGGCGAAACCGACCTCTTCCTCTTCGGCCAGGGCAACGAAAACCGCATCTACGACAAACTCGGCGCCCACCTCCGTGAAATCGACGGCGTCCGCGGCACCAGCTTCGCCGTCTGGGCACCCGACGCCCAGCGCGTCAGCGTCGTCGGTGAATTCAACAAATGGGACGGCCGCGTCCATCCCCTCCGCAACCTCGGCTCTTCCGGCGTCTGGGAAATATTCCTCCCCGGCGTCGGCGAAGGCACCCTCTACAAATACGAAATCCGCAACCAACACGGCGCGATCGTCCTCAAAACCGATCCCTACGGTTTCTTCTTCGAAGCCGCCCCCAAAAACGCCTCCATCGTCTGGAATACCACCAAGTTCCAATGGAGCGACCAGGCCTGGCTCGACCGCCGCCGCAATCAAGACCCCCTCCGCTCACCCATCAGCATCTACGAAATCCACCTCGGCTCCTGGAAAAAGAAAAACGCCACCGAATCCCTCTCCTACCGCGAACTCGCCCCCGCACTCATCGACCACGTCCGCAAACTCGGCTTCACCCACGTCGAATTCCTCCCCGTCGCCGAACACGCCTACTACCCCTCCTGGGGCTACCAGGTCACCGGCTTCTACTCACCCACCAACCGCTACGGCACCCCGGACGACTTCCAGTTCCTCGTCAACGCCCTGCACGAAGCCGGCATCGGCATCATCGTGGACTGGGTCCCCGCCCACTTCCCCCGCGACGACTGGTCCCTCGCCAAGTTCGACGGCACCGCCCTCTACGAACACGAAGACCCCCGCAAAGGCGCCCATCAAGACTGGGGCACCCTCATCTTCAATTACGGCCGCCACGAGGTCAGCAACTTCCTCACCGCCAACGCCCTCTTCTGGCTCGAACGCTACCACATCGACGGCCTGCGCGTGGACGCCGTCGCCTCCATGCTCTACCTCGACTACTCCCGCAAAGCCGACGAATGGATACCCAACAAGTACGGCGGCCGCGAGAACCTCGAAGCCGTCGAATTCCTCCGCAAATTCAACCACCTCGTACACACCGAACACCCCGGCGTCCTCACCATCGCCGAGGAATCCACCGCCTGGCCCCTCGTCACCCGCCCGCCCTACCTCGGCGGCCTCGGCTTCTCCCTCAAATGGAACATGGGCTGGATGCACGACACCCTCGGTTATTTCCACCGCGACCCCGTCCACCGCCAATACCACCAGCACGACCTCACCTTCGCGATGCTCTACCACCACAACGAAAACTTCGTCCTCCCCCTCTCCCACGACGAAATCGTTTACGGCAAAGGCTCGCTCATCAACAAAATGCCCGGCGACGAATGGCGCCAGTTCGCCAACCTCCGCGCCCTCCTCGGCTACCAATGGACCTTCCCCGGCAAGAAGCTTCTCATCATGGGCGGCGAATTCGGCCAGCGAAACGAGTGGAACGCCAACGCTGAACTCGACTGGTGGCTCCTCGACTCCGGCCCCTATCACGCCGCCACCCAGCGCTTTGTCTCCGACCTCAACCGCCTCTACCAGGCCAGCCCCGCACTCTGGCAGGGCGACTACGACACCTCCGGCTTCTCCTGGGTGGACTGCTCCGACAACCAGCAAAGCGTCCTCTCCTTCGTCCGCCAAAACCACGACCGCTCCAGCCAGCTCCTCGTCATCCTTAACCTCACACCCGCCGTCCGCACCCCCTACCGCATCGGCCTCCCCACCGGCGGCTTCTGGCGCGAAGTCCTCAACAGCGATGCCACCGCCTACGCCGGCAGCGGCGTTGGCAACCTCGGTGGCGTCACCGCCCAGGCCGAGCGCTGCCACAACCAGCCCTACTCCGCCGAATTCACCCTGCCACCCCTCTCCATCTCCGTCTTCCAAGCCGAAACCCTGCCCCGCTCCTGAACCAAACTCCCGTCCCTCCTGTGCCTTCGCCCGCACAACTTCGCCACGTCACCCTCACTTTCGACGATTACCACACCCGCGCACTCCACCAACTCTCCCTCGACCTCCACCCCGCAGAAATCCACGGCCTCGTCGGCGCCCCCGGCTCGGGCAAAACCACCGTCCTCCAACTCCTCGCCGGAATCCTCCGCCCCACCGAAGGCACCGTCCGCGTCCTCGGCCAACCACCCCACACCCGCGCCAATCAGGCCCGCATCGGCTACGTCAGCCAGCCAGACTCCAACCCGCCCACCCGCTCCACCACCCGCGTCTGGCTCGATGCCCTTCTCCCCCAACGCTCCCGCAAAACCCTCCCCGCCCACGCCAACCTCCGCACCCAACTCGCCCACGCCCTCGTCAAAAAACCCCACCTCCTTCTCCTCGACGCCCCCTTCGCCAACCTCACATCCACCGAACGCGCCGAACTCGAAACCCTCCTCACCACCCAGGCACGACAGGGCAAGGCCATCCTTCTCACTGCCCCCTGCATCACCGACCTCCACCCCCTCTGCCATCGCCTCACCATCCTTCACGACGGCCACCTCCAAGCCACCGGCACCCTCCCCGAACTCCTCGTCCACCCCAACGCCCTCCGTATCCTTGCCCCCGTCCTCCCCAACACGATCCGCAACCAACTCCTCCAAGACCTTCACCACCATCTCCACCCCTCGAACAAAACCTAGTCCAGTCTCCTCAAACATTCCCCTGCCCCAAATTCCCCTGCCCAATTCCCGCCCCATGAAAACCCTCCTGCTCCTCCTCACCCTCACCCACCTTGCCACCGCCGCCGACGGCCCCCGCCCACGCCTTCAATTCATCAACGGCGGCTCCCAGCCCATCGAAATCTTCTGGCTCAAATCCCCCACCGAACGCCAATCCAATGGCACCATTCCCCCGCACCAAGACCGCATCATCACCACCACCCTCGGCCACCGCTTCGCCATCGTCAGCCCCGAATCCAAAACCGAAACCATTGTCACCTCCGAAGTCCCCGTCCAAGCTGTCCGCTTCGATCCCGCCTCCCCTGACGGCGTCCCCGCCTTCTACACCCAACGCGTCAGCGCCAACGGCTTCCCCATCGTCGCCTCCGCCCGCGTCAATCCCTACGCCCTGAAGGAAGCCGCCCACCTCATCAACACCCTCCTCAGCCACCGCCCCGACATCCGCACCGCCATGATCAAAAGCGGCGCCCGCCTTTGCATCCTCGCCCACAACGAGTTCACCACCGACCAACCCGAATTCGCACGTCTCGGCAAAAATCCCCACCCCGAATACCCCGGCCTCCCCGGCAAAGATTACTGGGACGCCCGCGCCCGCGGCCTCGGCGGCAGCACCACCGACCCCTTCTGCTCCTGCGCCGAGGAAAATCTCCTCGGCTACCCCGGCGACCCCTACGAACTCGAATGCATCCTCATCCACGAATTCGCCCACAACCTCCACCTCCGCGGCCTCGTCAACGTCGATCCCACCTTCGACACCCGCCTCAAAGCCACCTACGACCACGCCCTGAAATCCGGCCTCTGGAAGGGCAAATACGCCGCCGTCAACCACCACGAATATTTCGCCGAAGGCGTCCAGTCCTGGTTCGACAACAACCGCGTCAACGACCACGACCACAACCACGTCAACACCCGCGCCCTTCTCCTCGAATACGATCCCGGCCTCGCCGCCCTCTGCCGCGAAGTCTTCGGCGACACCGCCCTCAAATACACCAAGCCCGCCACCCGCCTCACCGGCCACCTCGCCGGCTACAACCCGGCCGCCGCCCCCACCTTCCAATGGCCCCCACACCTCGCCAAAATGAAAGCCCAGATCAAAGCCCGCGCCCAAGCCCGCGATCAGGCCGCCAACGGCCGCGAACTCCGCACCCTTTCCGGCTGGACCGTTCATCTCAGCAAGTCCCTCCTCGCCACCCAACCCGCTGATACCGAGAAAGCCCTCAAGCTCCTCCAAACCCAACTCGACGAAATCATCCGCGTCGTCCCCGCACCTGCCGTCGCCCAACTGCAAAAAGTCCCCCTCTACTTCTCCCCCGAATACCCCGGCGTCCCGGCCCGCGCCGAATACCATCCCGACGCCGCCTGGCTGCGCGCCAACCACCGCGACCCCGCCATGGCCAAGGCCGTCGAGTTCACCAACATCCGCATCTTCGAAGCCGAGACCCGCCGCATGCCCAACTTCGCCCTCCACGAACTCGCCCACGCCTACCACGACCGCGTCCTCGGCAACAGCCATCCTGACATCAAAGCCGCCTACCAAAACGCAAAAGCGGGCGGCAAATACGACCGGGTCGAGCGCCAGGACTCCGAAGGGCGCAAACGCATGGACCGCGCCTACGCCCTCACCAACCCTCAGGAATACTTCGCCGAAACCACCGAAGCCTTCTTCTCCCGCAACGACTTCTTCCCCTACACTCGCGAAGAACTCCTCCAGCACGATCCCGCCATGCACGCCCTCCTCGCCAAACTCTGGGGCACCGCCACTCCCAACAAAGAATGACCCACCCGTCACCCCGAACAGGTAAAGTGCGGTGCCCCCACCGCGCCGCCGCCCGCCCACAGTGTTGAGCGTCTCGACCATCCAATCGGCAAAACCCCACCATCCCCACCCTTCCGCCACTCCGCGCCTTGCATTGATCGTCACCCTTCAACCACACTCCCCGCCGTGAACGTCATCGCCCGACTATTTCTTTTCGCCGCAATCCTCCTCGCCGCCCCCGCACCCGCCGCCGACCGCCCCAACATCCTCTTCATCTTCAACGACGACCAGCGCGCTGACACCATCGCCGCCCTCGGCAACCCCGTCATCAAAACCCCGAACCTCGACCGCCTCTGCCATCAAGGCGTCGCCTTCGACCGCGCCTACATGCAAGGTGGCTTCAACGGCGCCACCTGCGTCCCCTCCCGCGCCATGCTCCTCTCCGGACGTTCCCTCTTCCGCGTGCAGGAAAAAATGCTCGATGACATCACCTGGCCCGCCGCCTTCGCCCGCGCCGGCTACACCACCTTCGCCACCGGCAAATGGCACAACGGCGTCAAATCCCTCGCCGCCAGCTTCCAAAACGCCCGCGCCATCTTCGCCGGCGGCATGGCCAACCCCCTCAACGCCCCCGTCAGCAACCTCCAGGACGGCGACCTCACCCCGCCCCAAAAATCCCCGAAACACGCCTGCGAACTCTTCGCCGACGAAGCCATCCGCTTCCTCCAACAACCCCAAACCAAACCCTTCCTCTGCTACGTCGCCTTCGACGGCCCCCACGATCCCCACATCGTTCCCGACAGCTACCCCCTCCACTACCAACCCGACCACCGACTCCTTCCCGCCAATTTTTTGCCACTCCACCCATTCAACAATGGCGAAATGGTCATCCGCGACGAACAACTCCTTCCCCATCCCCGCACCCCCGACGCCGTGCAGTCCATGAACGCCGAATACTACCGCTACATCTCCTATCTCGACCTGCAGATCGGACGCCTCCTCGACACCCTCGCCAAATCACCCGCCGCCACCAACACCCTCATCGTCTTCGCCGCCGATTCCGGTGTCGCCCGCGGCAGCCACGGCCTCATCGGCAAACAAAATCTCTACGAACATTCCCTCCGCGTTCCCCTTATCATCGCCGGCCCCGGAATCCCCGCCGGCAAACGCACCGACGCCATGTGTTACCTCTTCGACGTCATGCCCACCCTCGGCGCTCTCTGCGGCGTCTCCGGCCCTAAATCCAGCGAAGGTATCTCCTTCGTCCCCGTCCTCCGCGATCCTGCAAAACCCGCCCGCTCCGAAATGGTCTTCGCCTACCGCCAGGTCCAGCGCAGCATCCGCGACGACCGCTGGAAACTCATCCGCTACCCGCAAGTCGATCGCACCCAACTCTTCGACCTTCAGTCCGACCCGCACGAAAAAAACGATCTCGCCGGCAAACCCGACGCCGCCGCCAAAACCGCCGAACTCACCGCCCGGCTTCAGGACGCCCTCAAGAAATACGACGATCAATGCCCCCTCACCATCCCCAACCCCAAGCCGGCGGATTGGACTCCTCCGACCAAGGGCACCAAACCTTCCAAGCGAAACAAAGCCTGAAATCCAGCCCAACAATCACCCAATGAAAATAACCCGCATCACCGCCTACCGCGTCGAACTTCCGCTCGTCGAAACCACCTACAAATGGTCCGGCGGCAAATCCGTCACCGTCTTCGACAGCACCATCGTCCGCGTCGAAACCGATACCGGCCTCGCCGGCCACGGTGAAGTCTGCCCCCTCGGCCCCTTCTACCTCCCCGCCTACGCCGACGGCGTCCGCGCCGGCCTTCGCGAACTCGGCCCACACTTGCTTGGCGAAGATCCCCGCCAACTCGTCAAGCTCAACCGCCGCATGGACGCCGCCCTCAAAGGCCATCCCTATGTCAAATCCGGCATCGACATCGCCTGCTGGGACATCCTCGGTCAGGCCACCGGTCTGCCCGTCTGCGAACTCCTCGGCGGACGCTACGGCGAAGACGTCCATCTTTATCGCGCCATCTCCCAAGAGTCCCCCGAGCAAATGGCCGCCAAGGTTGCCGGCTACCGCGCCGAAGGCTACCGCCGCTTCCAACTCAAGGTCGGTGGCGATCCTGATGTGGACATCGCGCGCATCTTTGCCGTCGCCGCGAAGCTCCAGCCCGGTGACCGTCTCGTGGCCGACGCCAACACCGGCTGGGTTCAGCACGAAGCCGTGCGCATCGCCAAAGCCGTGCGCGACGTGGACGTTTACATCGAGCAACCCTGCCTCACCTACGAGGAATGCCTCGCCGTCCGCCGCCAGATTCCGCATCCGTTCGTCCTTGATGAAAACATCGACGACCTCGGCATTCTCCTCCGCGCCAAGTCCGACCTCGCCATGGACGTGGTTAATCTGAAGATCAGCAAGCTCGGTGGCCTCACAAAAATCAAGCAAGCCCGCGACCTCTGCGTGAGCATGGGCATCGGCATGACACTTGAGGATTCCTGGGGCGGCGACATTGCGACCGCCGCGATCGCGCATCTCGCGCAGAGCACGCCCACGGAGTTCCTCTTCAGCACCACCGACTTCAACAGCTACGTCACCGTCAGCACCGCCGACGGCGCCCCCCAACGCGTCAACGGTCGCATGGCCGCCTCGCGCCAGCCCGGACTCGGTATCCGCCCGAAAATGGAAATCCTCGGCAAACCCGTCGTCCAGATTGGTTGACCCTGCCATTCCCAAAACACCACCGCTCACCGCGCCGCCTCCGCCCGGCGGCGCCCTTTCCGCATCCTACGCTCAACGTAAAGGCCGCAGTTGAAACCAGGGCCAACGGAAAAAACCACTAACTGACACTAACCAGCACTCATCTGCGGGCGCGGAACAGGTTCACCTGCTGGTTGCAGGACGATGGCCTGGTTTCATTAGTGCAA
>CAZUUP010000039.1:0-17738 GCA_964623105.1 uncultured Akkermansia sp. | reverse complement strand
CTAATCACTAATCACTAATTACCACCCCTCGCCCCCATGACCCCCACCCTCACCGCCTTCCTCCGCACCGCCACCCTCGCCAGCTTCCTCCTGCACGCCTCGTCCCTGTTGCACGCCGCCCCCGCGCCCGGCGAAGCCCGCTTCCTCACCAACACCCGCCAACTCACCTACGAAGGCCGCCGCAGCGGCGAAGGCTACTTCTCCCCCGACGGCAAAGCCCTCGTCTTCCAGAGCGAACGCGAAGCCGACAATCCCTTCTACCAAATCTACGTCCTCGACCTCGAGAGCGGCGACCCCAACCGCGTCTCCCCCGGCCCCGGCAAAACCACCTGCTCCTTCTTCCGCCCCAACTCCGACGACGTCCTCTTCGCCTCCACCCACCTCGACCCCGACACCCGCAAACTGCAAAAGGACGAATTCGACTTCCGCGCCGCCGGCAAGCAACGCCGCTACTCCTGGGACTACGACGAACACATGGACATCTTCGTCGCCCGCCGCGACGGCTCCAACCTCCGCCGCCTCACCAGCGCCCGCGGCTACGACGCCGAAGGCGCCTACTCACCCGACGGCTCCAAAATCGTCTTCTCCTCCATCCGCGACGCCTACCCCCCCGAAAAACTCTCCCCGGACGACCGCAAGAAACTCGAAGTTGACCCCGCCTACTTCGCCGAGATTTACATCATGAACGCCGACGGCACCGACCAACGGCGACTCACCACCTCCCCCGGCTACGACGGCGGCCCCTTCTTCTCCCCTGACGGCCAGCGCATCATCTGGCGCCGTTTCGATAAAGAAGGCGCCACCGCCGACGTCCACACCATGAAACTCGACGGCTCCGACGTCCGCCGCGTCACCACCTTCGCCGCCATGTCCTGGGCCCCCTACTACCACCCCACCGGCAAATACATCATCTTCACCTCCAACAAACTCGGCTTCTCCAACTTCGAACTCTTCGCCGTGGACACCGACGGCATCCGCGAACCCGTCCGCATCACCTACACCGACGGCTTCGACGGCCTTCCCGTCTTCTCACCCGATGGCAAAAAACTCTGCTGGACCGCCAACCGCACCGCCGACGGCAAATCCCAACTTTTCCTCGCCGACTGGAACCACGAAGCCACCCTCGCCGCCCTCGCCAACGCCCCCGCCCGCACCGACGGCAAACCCGCCCCCCACGACCCCCACGCCCACGCCCACGCACCCGCAGACTCCACCAAGCCCGCCGCCCCCACCGCTCTCGACGTCACCCAATTCTCCCCCGAAATCCGCGCCGCCGATCTTCGCCAACAAGTCACCTATCTCGCCTCCGACAACCTCGAAGGCCGCCTCACCGGCAGCGTCGGCGCCAAACGCGCTGCCGACTTCATCGCCGAATCCCTCCAAGCCGCCGGCCTCCAACCCTTCGGCGACAACGGGACCTTCTTCCAAAACTTCGAGTTCAGCGCCGGCGTCCGCATCCTCACCAACGACAACCACCTCACCCTCATCCGCTCCAACCTCTCGCTGCTCCCGCCCACCTACACCATCGAAAAAGACTTCCGCCCCCTCTCCTTCTCCGCCTCCGGCGAAGTCGAGGCCGAAGTCGTCTTCGCCGGCTACGGACTCCTCGTCCCCGGCAAACTCGGCGAAGGCTACGACTCCTACGCCGGCCTCAACGTCTCCAACAAAATCGTCCTCGTCCTCCGCTACGTTCCCGAGGAAGCCGACGCCAAACGCCGCCAGGAACTCAACCGCTACGCCGGCCTCCGCTACAAAGCCCTCCTCGCCCGCAACCGCGGCGCCCGCGGCATCCTCGTCGTCTCCGGCCCCAACTCCCCCAACCCCGGCTCCCTCGCCGCTCTCACCTTTGACAGCAGCCTCTCCGGCTCCGGCATCCTCGCCGCCTCCGTCTCCACCAACCTCGCCCACACCCTCTTCGCCGCCGCTGGCAAAGACCTCAAAACCATCCAATCCTCCCTCGACAAGGAAGACCCCCACGCCCAGGGCAGCTTTGAAATCCCCGGCGTCCGCCTCAAACTCAAGACCGCCCTCCAAAATCTCAAGCAAACTGACCGCAACGTCATCGCCCTCCTGCCTCCCGCCAACACGAACGGCCCCCAGGAATACATCCTCGTCGGCGCCCACTACGACCACCTCGGCCGCGGCCAGATGGGCTCCATGTCCGGCAAGGACGACGAAGGCAAGATCCACCACGGCGCCGATGACAACGCCTCCGGCACCGCCACCGTCCTCGAACTCGCCGCCGCCCTTGCCGCCGAACGCCTCCAACGCCCCGACACCTTCCGCCGCGGCCTCATCTTCGCCCTCTGGTCCGGCGAAGAAATCGGCCTCGTCGGCTCCCACCACTTCGCCGAGAAACCCGTCACCCCCCTCACCAACCTCGTCGCCAACGTCAACTTCGACATGGTCGGACGCCTTCGCGACAACAAACTCACCCTCCAGGGCATCGGCTCCTCCACCGCCTGGCGACGCCTCATCGAGAAACGCAACGTCGCCGCCGGCTTCAGCCTCGTCCTTCAGGACGACCCCTACCTACCCACCGATGTCACCTCCTTCTACCCCAAGAAACTCCCCGTCCTGAACTTCTTCACCGGCAGCCATCCCGAATACCACCGCCCCGCCGACCAGGCCGACACCCTCGACTACGCCGGACTCGAACGCATCGCCAAATTCGCCCGCGCCCTCCTCTCCGACCTCGTCAAAACCCCCGAACGCCCCGACTACGTCACCGTCGCCCAGAGCGACAAAGGCGGCAGCCGCGACAACCTCCGCGCCTACCTCGGCACCATCCCCGACTACGCCACCGAAGTCACCGGCCTCAAACTCTCCGGCGTCCGCGGCGCCAGCCCCGCCGACAAGGCCGGCCTCAAAGGCGGCGACATCATCGTCGAATTCAACAAACAGAAGGTCGCCAACATCTACGACTACACCTACGCCCTCGACGCCGTCAAAATCGGCCAACCCGTCGATGTCACCGTCCTCCGCGACGGCAAACGCCTCACCCTTACCGTCACCCCGGAGGCGAGGAAGTGATGACGCCATCAATGAGTAACAAGACAGCCCAGTCTTTGCACACTAAGTTGTCGACTACACGAAACTGGCAGGCTGCCTATGTCGTCCACGCAGTATCCAGATTTGGCCAATGAAGTTTAGTCGAATGAGCAATATTGAATTGCTATTGCAACTATTGGAACTGGCTTACCAAATGAAGGCTAAATGCCAATTATGAATCAGGTAATTATTGAATGCAGAGGAGGTGTGGTTCAGGAAATCACAATACTTGGTAAAGACACTACCGCATATGTCGTCGACTGGGATGAAATGGAAGCACAGAGCCATGCAAAGAATTTGGTTCCTGAGAACGTCCGGCATGGATTTGCATCGCTTGCGCCTGAGACTCAATTGCTGATCAGACATTTGAAGACTCGCTCGAAGCCCATATGACAAACGCATTCGTTGAACGGGACACTGTCTGTTTTTGCCAGTTTGCGTGATCCGAGATGCTTTGCTACGGGAAATCAACGTTAAGAGAAATTCAATGACTAATGAACCTATCAATGAACGGAGCCGTAGCAGCCGACTATAAAAGTAACGCGCAGCGCGCTCGTGTCGTTACCGAGTGTTGGGCTGGGAATTGCCTTTACTGCCCGAACTGTCCGTCTCCCGCACTTGACCGGCTCAGGAACAATACGAAGGGAAGCGACTTTTCATGTTCGAATTGCGGGTTCTTCTTCCAACTGAAGGGCCAAAAATCTCGAATCGGCCGCCAAGTAATCGACGGTGCTTATGGGGCCATGATTGAGGCGGTGCAAAGCGACCGTTCTCCAAGTTTCTTCTTTTTGCACTACGACCCAGTAAACTGGCTGGTGTTGAATCTCTTGTTGGTACCCAGTTTTGCTTTTCCTGCTTCAGCGATCATAAAACGCAATCCACTTGCGCCCGCAGCCCGCCGTGCCGGATGGGTTGGTTGTAATATAGCATTGTGTCAAATACCTTCGGATGCACGAATTCCTGTTGTTAGCGCCTCAAAAGCCCTACCAGAGATCGAAGTGCGCAGGCAATTTAGTCGGATCAAGCCATTGAGCCAACTTAATCCTAACGAACGAGGATGGACTCTTGATGTGCTAAATGCCATTCGCAGCCTTGGGAAAAGTGAGTTTTCAACTGCAGACGCATACGTTTTCTCGCAGAAAATGGAACGGTTGCATCCAAGTAACCGACATGTAAGAGATAAGATTCGCCAGCAACTCCAGGTGCTCCGCGATTTGGGACTCCTAATCCATGTCGCCCGCGGTCGATGGAAGCTGAAACCCTGATTCCCATTTGCTTTCCTGACGTGGTTTCGAGGTTTTTTGCCAGTCTCAAATGGATATTCACTCGCTTAAGCAATTCCGCCAGCTCGGTTACGTTAGTTTACCTAGAAATCAATTAGGGGCTGACACAAAGGCCGTAAGAATAGCGGCCCCGACGGATGCGGGGTCAGATTTTATTTTCGTAACATGACTGATCTTCTTCTCTTCGGCGTGCGGGGAAGCATGCGCACCCTCGCTCCAGGACGTACACAGGTCAACTTTCTCGCCACCCGTAAACGAGAGCACTCCCGCAAGCCGGACGAAGCCTACGACCTGATCGAAGCCTGCTCTCCCGGACCCTATCTCGAATTGTTCGCCCGCTTCAGCCGCCCCGGTTGGCAACAATGGGGCAACGAAGACGTAGAGGCAAATGCGGCGCACGGCGTCGCTTTGCGCAACGGGCACGAAGATTCACAAATCCGCTTGTTCGAAGCACCCAAAGGCTATCGCGTAAAGTAAGATTCCTTGAAAGAAGCACTCCCATTCCACTGGCCTGCGAATCTCTTCCTGCTTGGCATCACCATCACCGGTGCCCTGCTCATTCTTCGCGGTCTCGCCCGTCACTCATCCCCTCCGCTTTCCCCGAAACCCTGAAATCAAGTCGCCGTCAGCGCCCCACCATCCATCAAGACGACACGGAGCCATTCCCCTCTCCCAGCGGGAGAGGGAAGGGTGAGGGAGAACAGCCCCTCCAACCCGCCCCGCCCCAATCCCCACGCCCGCCCCCAACTCCCCTCCTCACTCCTCATCACAAAAACTTCCCCGGATTCAAAATCCCCCGCGGATCCAGCGCCCGCTTCACCCGCCGGTGCAACTCCCGCACCTCCGCCGACGCCGCCTGCGGCCACCACGGCTTCTTCGCCAGCCCGATCCCGTGCTCCCCCGTGATCGCCCCGCCCATCGCCAGAATCTTCCGGAACAGATCATCCAGCGCCGCCTCCTGCCGCGCCACAATGTTCGGCGCCGACTCATCCACCATGATGTTCACATGGATGTTGCCATCCCCCGCATGACCAAAGCACGCCACCGGCAGCCCATGCTTCCGGTGCAACTCCCCCGCGAACGTGAACAACTCCTCCAACCGCCCCCGCGGCACCACGATGTCCTCGTTCAACTTCGTCAACCCCGTGTCCCGCAACGCATACGAAAACTCCCGCCGGATCTGCCAGATCTTCTCGCACGGCTTCGCCCCCACCGCCCGCTGGATGAACCGCGGCTTCACCGCCGCCACCAGCTTCTCCAACGCCCGGATCTCCTGCGCCACACTCGCCTTCTGCCCGTCAATCTCCACGATGAACAACGCCTGACACCCCGCCAGCAAATCGCTCCCCGTCCGCTTCCGCGCCGCCGCCAGCGTGAACGCATCCGCCAGCTCCAGCGCGCACGGCAGATAGCCATGGGCAAAGATCGATTGCAGCGCGCGAATCGCCGCCTTCATCGTCCCGCACCCCACCACCAGACACGCCCGCGACTGCGGCAACGGCAGCAACTTCAACGTCGCCTCCGTCACCACCCCCAGCATCCCCTCCGATCCCACAAACAACCGCCCCAGATCAAACCCCGTCTTGTTCTTATGTGTGCGCGTCCCCAATCGCACCAGCGTCCCATCCGCCAGCACCACCTCCAGCCCCAGCACATAATCCCGCGTCACCCCATACTTCAGGCACCGCGGCCCCCCCGCATTCGAGGCGATGTTCCCGCCGATGCTGCAATCCGCCCGGCTTGCCGGATCGGGCGGATAAAACAACCCGCGCGCCTCTACCTCGCCCTGCAATTGCGCCGTGATCACCCCCGGCTCCACCACCGCCACAAAATCCCGCTCGTTGATCTCTTTGATCCGGTTCATCCGCGCCAGCGATAACGCGATGCCCCCCCGCACCGGCACGCACCCGCCCACATACCCAAACCCCGCCCCTCGCGGCGTCACCGGCACCCGGTGCTCGTGGGCAAATTTCAAAATCGCTGCCACCGCCCCTGCACTCCGCGGCCGGGCCACCACCTCCGGCATCGCGCTTGCGAACCATTTGTCGCCCGCATGCTCCTTGCGCACCTGCTCATCAACCGTGATTTCATCCGCCGCCAGTTGCGCCTGCAAACGCGGCAACTGCCGCCGCCAGTCGGGAGCCTTCATGCTTCAGTGGAAGTGGGGGATGCGATGATCGCCTCGGCCAGTTCTGCCTCGTCGTCGGGCACCTGCACCAGAATTCCGCCCGCCGCCAGCGCATAACCGTCCAGACTTAACGACGAAAGTTCATGGACCACCTCCGGATGCAACCCCGACGCCTCAAACAACGAGCGCGTCAACTGGGCATCCGCCGAATTGAAACAACGGCGTATCGTGACCATGTCCGAACCATGGCCGCCCAACAGCGACAATTCAAGCGGCCAACTCCCCTTTTCCCTCCGCAAACGCAACCGCGGGCGGAAGAAAACGCGGCCCCCGAGGTCACACCGCGGCGGACCAGTCGGCCCCCGGTTCATTCCTCGAAACCTGCCTCCCCGCCCCGGATCAAGCCGCCAGCGCCGACTTCAAATCCGCAAACACGATTGTTCCCGTCCCCGTCTGCAGCAGGCTCAGCACCTGCACCTCCGCATTCTGCCCCACCAGCCGCTGCGACTGGTTCACCACCACCATCGTCCCGTCGCTCAGATAGCCCACACCCTGCCCCTTCTCCCGCCCCTCGCGCACGATGCGCACCTCGATTGATTCCCCCGGATGCACCAGCGGCTTCAACGCCCGCGCCATTTCATTGATGCTCACGTGCGGCACCGACTGCAGTTCCGCGATCTTTCCCAAGTTGTAATCGTTCGTGAACAACTTGGCCCCCAGCATCTTCGCCAACCGCACCAACTTCGCGTCCACTTCCTTTTCGTCGGCGAAATCCGCCTCGTGAATCTTCACATCCAGCTTCGGCGACCGCTGCAACCGGCTCAACATCTCCAAGCCCCGCCGTCCCCGCGCCTGCCGCGTCGGGTCGTTCGCGTCCGCAATCACCTGCAATTCCCGCAACACAAACCGCGGCACCACGATTACTCCCTCGACAAATCCCGACTCGATCAAATCCGCAATCCGCCCGTCAATGATCACGCTCGTGTCGAGCAGGATGAGATTGTCCGGCCGGTTCTGCGGCGAAAACCGCACATAGGGAATGATCAGTGAGAAATCCTCCTTGTTGCTCCGCATCGCCAGGATCACCCCGATGTACCCCAATCCAAGAAACAGGCACAACCGGATCAGCCATCGCGTTGCTTCATCCGCCGTGTCGAAGAGTCCCGACCGGTCCACCATCATCGCGATCAATGTCCCCAGCACCATCGCAAACGTGACCGCCGAAAACGCCCGCAATGAAAAGCCCTTCACCAACTCATCGAGCGCGATCAACACACCGCCAAACAGTAACCCCGCCCCCAACCCCAGCGCCCCGTTCTGGATCATCTCCGGCCGCACCTGGCTGACTGCGTAGCCTCCCACCGCACACAGGAACAAGAACGGAATTCGTATCTGCCAGAGCGCCATGACGTGTTCAATTGACGGAATCCCAAAGCGAGCTTCCCCGGTACTTCGGCCGTTTTCCCCGTCACATTGAGCCCGAATCGTCGTCCTTATACTCCCGACAACGCTGGCACCCTGTATCCTCCCCGCACACCCACCACTGGTGGGTGCGATGTCCTCCCCGCGCCGCCGAACCTCCAACCCCGCCCAATCCCCGCCCCCCAACCGCGCCACCTCGCTCCAACCCTTCCTAAAAACACACTCCCCCGCGCCCCACCGCCGCCTTCCACCACCAACAAAAAAGGCCGACTGCCACCACGGCAGCCGGCCCGAAACTTCACCGGGTCCGCTCAACTCGACAGCGCACCCTCGGTCGCCGCCTTCTGCTTGAAGGTCAGCTTGCCATCCTCCACCGAGACGTTGATCGGCTCGTTCTCGTGCAGACTGCCGCGGAGAATCTCCTCCGACAGCGGATCCTCGAGGTAACGCTCCACCGCACGCCGCATCGGCCGCGCGCCATACACCGGGTCGTTGCCCTTCTCCACCAGGAATTCCTTCGCCTTCATGTCGAGCACCAGCGTGATTTTCTTGGCCTTGAGGCGCACCGAAACCTTTTCCACTTCCAGCAGCAGAATCTGCTCGAGGTCGGTCTTGGTGAGCGAGTGGAACACCAGGATGTCATCCAGCCGGTTCAGGAACTCCGGCCGGAATGCCTTCTTGGCTTCGTCCAGAATCTTCTCGCGCATCTTCTCGTACCCGCTGTCGTCCTTGGCCGAGCCGAAGCCAATCGTCGAATTCTTGCGGATCGTTTCCGCCCCCACGTTCGAGGTCAGGAGGATCACCGTGTTGCGGAAGTCCACCACCCGTCCCATGCTGTCGGTCAGTTTCCCTTCCTCCAGAATTTGCAGGAGCATGTTCATCACATCCGGATGCGCCTTCTCGATCTCGTCGAACAGCACCACTGAATACGGCTTGCGACGCACCTGCTCGGTCAACTGCCCGCCGTCTTCAAAACCCACATATCCCGGCGGCGATCCCACCAACCGCGAGACCGTGAACTTCTCCATGTACTCGCTCATGTCCAACTGGATCAACGCCTTCGGATCGCCAAACATGTACTCCGCCAGCGTCTTCGCCAGCAATGTCTTGCCCACGCCCGTCGGTCCCAGCAGCGCAAACGTGCCAATCGGCCGCTTCGGATCCTTCAAGTCCGCCCGCGACCGGCGCAGCGCCTTGCACAACGCTCCCACGGCATCTTTCTGGCCGACCACCACCCGTTCCAGCTCCGATTCCATCGCCAGCAATCGCGCAATCTCGTCCTTCTCCATTCGCTTGAGCGGGATGCCGGTCCACTTGGCCACGACCTGGAGGATCTCCTCCTCGTCCACCTTCACCCGCTTCTCGTCCCGCGACGTTTTCCACGCGGCCAAGACGGCTTCCAGCTTGTCCTTCGCTTGCTTCTCCTTGTCGCGCATGGACGCCGCGCCCTCGAAATCCTGTTCCCGGATCGAGCGCTCCTTGCGGGACTTGATTTCCTCGATTTCCGCTTCGATCGTCTTGACGTCCGGCGGACGGGTCATGGCGTTGATGCGCGCCCGCGCGCCTGCCTCGTCCATCACATCAATCGCCTTGTCCGGCAAAAACCGGCCCGTGATGTACCGGTCGGAAAGCCGCACCGCCGAATCCACCGCCTGGTCGGTAAACTCCGCCTTGTGGTGCTCCTCATACTTCCCGCGCAACCCCTTCAAGATCTGAATCGCCTCCTCGATCGTCGGCGCCTCGACCCGCACCGTCTGGAACCGCCGTTCCAGCGCGGCATCCTTTTCGATGTACTTGCGATACTCGTTCAGCGTCGTTGCGCCCACGCACTGCATCTCGCCGCGGCTCAACGCCGGCTTGATGATGTTCGAGGCGTCCATCGTGCCTTCCGCCGAACCGGCACCCACGATGGTGTGAAGCTCGTCGATGAACAAAATGATATTCTTGGCCCGCCGGATTTCATCCATCACGGCCTTGATCCGCTCCTCGAACTGCCCGCGATACTTCGTGCCCGCAACCATCAACGCCAGATCGAGCGTGATCACGCGTTTGTCCCGCAAAATCTCCGGCACGTTCCCCCGCGCAATCTCTTGCGCCAATCCTTCGACAATCGCCGTCTTGCCCACGCCCGCCTCGCCTAGCAGGACCGGGTTGTTCTTCGTGCGCCGGCACAGAATTTGGATCACCCGCTCGATCTCGTTCTTCCGACCGATCACCGGGTCCATCTCGCCCTTGCGCGCGATTTCCGTGAGATCGCGGCCGAACGCCTTCAACGCGGGCGTCTTGGCCTCGCCCTTCTTCTCCGCCGGCTTCTCCGCCGACTCCCCGGCCGGTTGCTCCTCCTGATTGCTGAAATTCGGATCCAGCTCCTTCAGGATTTCCTGCCGCGCCTGCTCGATGTCCACATCCAGATTCTTCAACACCCTGGCGGCCACCCCTTCGCCCTCACGCAGCAACCCCAGCAGAATATGCTCGGTGCCCACATACGTGTGGTTGAGCGCCTTGGCTTCCTTGGCGGCGAGATTGAGCACCTTCTTCACCCGCGGCGTGTACGGGATGTTGCCCACCTGCTTTTGATCCGGCCCCGTGCCCACCTGCTTCTCCACCTCCATCCGCACGGTGTCCAGGTCCATGCCCAGGCGCTGCAGCACATTCACCGCCACGCCTTGGCCCAACTTGATCAGGCCCAGCAGCAGATGCTCGGTGCCCACAAAATTATGGTTGAACCGGTCGGCCTCCTTCCGCGCCAGCGCCAGCACCTGCTGCGCCCGCGGTGTGAAGTTGCTCATTGATTCTTCGCTCATAAGTCGAAATTGCTTTTGTCCCGCGGATTTGTCCAGTGCCCGTCGCTAATAAATTTCGCACCGCGCGTCCGCCACCACCACGCAACCAGTCCGCACCAGGCTTCAATTCCTTATCGTAGTTTCCGGCGGGAACATTAGGAAATAACGCCCCGTCTGGCAAACGCGCCCCGGATTCCGCCCCGCTTCCCCATCCACCGCGCGCCTGCCTACTCCACCACCGGCGGCGGCACCACATTCTTGGGGTTTGGCCGCCGCACATCCTGCAACCGCTCCCGCAGCATGTCCGCCCGCCGCAAATCCCGCTCCTCCGGCGCCAGCTTGTCCCCAAACAGCTTCTGCAAATGGAACGGCTGCGTGGTCAGGAACAATTCATCCACCAGCGCCCGATCCACCCCCGGGAACATCGCCAGATCAATCCCCAACCGCATCAGCGAAAGCAGGTTCATCGTCTCCTTCGACGAGATGCTGTGCGCATTGGCGAGAATGCCATACGCGCGCCCGATGTGGTTGAAGACCACCTTGGGCTTCTTTTCCACCAGCGTCGCCCGCGCATTCTCCTCGTGCTCGATGATCTGCTGCAAAACCTTGTTGATCCGGTCCATGATGTCGCTCTCCGACTCCCCGAGCGTCATCTGGTTCGACACCTGAAAAATGTTCCCGAGCGCCTCCGTCCCCTCGCCATACAGGCCCCGCACCGCATGCCCCAGCTTGGTCACTGCCGTGATGATCTGGTTGATTTGCTCGGACAACACCAAGCCCGGCAGGTGCAACATCGCGCTCACCCGGATCCCCGTGCCCAGATTGGTCGGACACGCCGTCAGATAACCCAGTTCCTGCGAAAACGCATACGGCAGCGCCTTTTCGAGCTGCGAATCCACCTCGTCAATCGCCTGCCACGCCTGCTTGATCTGCAAACCCGGCCGCAACGCCTGCATCCGCAGGTGATCCTCTTCGTTGATCATCACCGAGATCGTCTCCTCCCGGTTCAACACCAACCCGCTCCCCGAACTCTTCGCCGCGTGCTCCCGGCTGATCAGGTGCCGCTCCACCAAAATCTGCTTCTCCAACTGGCTCAGATTGTCCATCGCGTCGGCGAATCGGTCCGCCATCGCCGGCAACGCCTCCACCGCCGGCCGGATCACCCCCAGCGCCTTGACCCGCTCCGCCTTCTTCGCCCATCCCGGGAACGCCAGCCCGGTCAGGTTCCGCGCCAGCCGCACCCGGCTCGACAGCACAATGCGGTCATGCGGCCCCGTCCGCTTGCTGGCCTCCGCCGGGGAGATGAGAAATTCATGTATGCTCATGGTCTCAGGAGGATACCCCGCCGCCCGGGTTCTGCTTCGCCATCTTGATCTCGTCCCGCAACACCGCCGCTTCCTCGAAGTTCTCGTCCGCAATCGCCTTGTCCAGCTTCTGATGCAGCGCCTTGAGCTGAACCGCCATGTCGCGGTTCTGTTTCATCGCCCGCGGAACCTTCCCCACATGCCGCGTCCCCTTGTGCATCGGCTTCAACAACGACTCCAACCCTTCGGCGAAAGTCTGGTAACACTCCGCACACCCCAGCCGGCCCGACTTCTTGAAATCTGCATGGGAAAAACCGCACTGCGGACATACGATTTGCGGGCTGTCCTCCGCCGCGACCGGCGGCGCCTCCTGTGCCGCCCCCAACCCCAACAGCAGGTCCGCCAGCGCGAACCCCGTCGGATCATCCACCCCCTTGGCCTTCGAACAAGCCTCGCACAAATCCACCTTCTTGGTCACCCCATCCACAATCTGGGTCAGGTGGACCTTTGCCTCTGCTTGTTTGCACACGTTACAGACCATACTTGCGCCCTTAAATCGGTTCGCCCGACACCTGGGTCAACGCATGATACCGGCGGATCAGATCCTTCGTCACCGGACCCGGCGTCCCCGTCCCGATCACCCGCCCGTCAATCTTCACCACCGGAATCAGTTCCGCGCCCGTCCCCGTCAGGAAACATTCGTCCGCGTTGAACAGATCATATCGCGTCAGATTCGGCTCCGTCACCGCCAGTCCGGTCTCCCGCGCCAGATCCATGCACACGCCCCGGGTAATCCCGTACAACGCCCCGGCCGACAGCGGCGGTGTCATCACCTGCCGCCCCTTCACAATGAACAGGTTGTCGCCCGTGCATTCCGCGACAAACCCCTCCGAATTGAGCATGATCGCCTCCTCGCATCCCGCGATGTTCGCCTCGATCTTCGCCAGGATGTTGTTCAGGTAATTGAGCGATTTGATGGCCGGATTCACCGCATTGTGCAGGTTCCGCGTCGTCGCCACCGTCACAATTTCCATTCCCTTCGCATACATCTCCTCCGGATAAAGCTGGATCTTGCCCGCGATGATGATCAGCGACGGATTCTTGCACCGGTTCGGATTCAACCCCAGCGTCCCCACCCCGCGCGTCACCACCAGCCGGATGTACCCCTCACGCAGCCCGTTGGCCCGGCACGTCTCCACCGTCGCCCGCATGATCTCCTCATGCGTCATCGGCAACGTCAGCAATATCGCCTTCGCCGAATAGAACAGCCGGTCAATGTGCTCCTTCAGCTTGAACACCCGCCCGTTGTAAATCCGGATGCCTTCGAACACGCCGTCGCCATACAGCAACCCGTGGTCAAACACCGAAATCTTGGCCGACGCTTCGTCGTAAAATTTTCCGTCAATGTAAACTTTCATTCCATTTGAGGCGGCGAAGACTAAGGGAACGTCTCCTTTCCGCGCAACTAGTTAGAAAAAACACAACCACCCCGGCGCGCCACCCGCCTTACGGTTCACGGATCGACCGGACAAACGTCGCAATCGCCTGCGCCTGCGCCCCGTTCAACTTCGCCTTCCCCCGCATGTTCCCGAACACCGTGTCCCACTGCTTGTCCCCGTAAATCGAAACATCATACAAATGGTGGCACTCACTGCACTTCCAGTAGAACAAGTCCCGCCCCTCGCGGATTTGCGCCGCCGAAAACCCCGCCTGAAACGCCGCCAGCACCGGCACCACCGGCTTCGCGCTGGCGTCCTCCTCCCGCGTCGGCTCCGCCGCCTTGGACACCCGCGCCGGTTCCGTCCGCGGTGCCTCAACTTTCACCGCTTTCGCGCCCTTCTGCTTGATGAAAAATGCCGCCCCCGCGCCCACCCCCGAAACCGCCAGCACAATCCCCGCCACCACCAGCAGCACCTTCCGCGAACGACCGCTCCGCGGCGCCCCGCCACCGCCCGCGCACGCATCGCCGCCCCGCAACACCGTCGTCTGCTGACACAACGGGCACTCCACCTCCGCGCCCGCATCCGTCGCGGCGAATTCCAGCAGACCGCCACAGCGGTCACACGCGCATTTCAAATTGTTTTCCATGATTCCATCCGCCCGCGCCTACCGACCCTCACCCAACTCCAGCACACATCGGAAACCATATAGCCCACCCCGCGCCTCGGGCAAATTTATATGGCGCCGGCCCGTTTGCAGGCTTTTCGGATCCCAATAAATCCACGACGCCCCCCGCAGCACCTTGTACTTCCTGCCCCCGCCGTCATCCTCCAGCTTCTTGTCGTCCGCCCGCAACGCCGGCTCGTTCATCAGCTTTTGGTACCAGTCATCCACCCATTCCGCCACGTTGCCCCCGAGATCGTGGATGCCATGCTGGTTGGCCGCATGGCTGCCCACCGGCGCGGTGTTGTCCCCCCCGTCCGGCTTGTACCCCGGCAGGTTCTTCCAATCCTTTTCCCCCGGCCACTTCTTACCCCAGGGAAACGGATCCGAGCCGACCGCCGCATCCCACTCCTTGTCTGTCGGCAGTCGATACCGATCCTTCGCCCCCAGCCTTCCCTCCTTCCGCTCCTTCTGCGTCAGCCACCGGCAGAACGCCGAAGCCTCCTCCCAGTTCACATTTCCGATCGGGTACAAACCCCGCGCCTGCAAACCGCTCTTGGCCAGATCCGGCGCCTTCATCGCCTCCGCAAACGCCAGATAATCCTGCACCCGCGTCTCCCAGATGCTGAACAAAACCTTCGTTCCCGGCACCGGCACAAACTTCATCCCCAACGTGTTCACATACGGCTGCTGCTTGCTCGCCGCCACCTTCCCGCCCTTGCCCGTCGGCGCCGCCCCCGACGCCGCGCCACCCCCGCCCGGCGCGTCCTTCTTGCAACCGCCCAACATCAGCGCCAACCCCAGCCAGGCACCCGTCCGCAATCGCAAAAGATTCATGTTCAATCCGCTCATCCCGACTTCTCCCACCGCCGTCAGCCCACCCAACCCACCGCTCCCGCCTCAATCGCCGAACCGGAGATTTCAGATGTAATACATCTTCTCCTTGCCGTCACCCTGATCCACCAACTGCTGAAAATTAATCCCATCAGCCGCCTCATTCACCGCCCGCTGCAAATGCAGCCACGCCCCCCGCAACTCCGGCGCACACTGCGCATCCCCCAGCGCCGGCGGATCAAACACCTCCCCATGCACGCACCGCACCACATCCCCCAACGTGATCTCCGCCGGCGGACGCGCCAGCAAATACCCCCCCGCCTTCCCCCGCACACTTCGCACTATCTGCCGCGACTTCAGTTCGATCAAAATCTGCACCAAGTAATTGGCCGGCACCCCCTGCTCCCCCGCCAGCGACTCCACCCGCTGCGCCTCCCCACCCGCGAAATGGCGCGCCAAACCCAGCACCGCCCGGGCCGCATAATCACTCTTTACCGAAAGCTTCACGCCCCCGCATTGAACCAGACTCCCCGCCCAAACACAGCCAATTCTATCCCTTCCGCCCGCCCGCCTTCGCCCCCGCCTTCGCTTCGCTCCCATCCACCGCCGCGCCCACGCCCGGCTTCCTCCCCGTCGTTGGCACACCCCCTTCTCCCGCCTCCCGCGCTGGCCGCAACAACTCCTCCGCCCCCGCAAAACCAAACCGCTTCAAAAACTCCTTCACCGGTGCCTGCACCCGCACCAACCGCTTCCGGAACGGATCCACATAACTCAACCGGAACGCCCGCAACGCCAGCGGATCCCGATCCTCCCGCCGCTCCGGCGTCCCCTCCCCCGCATACAACGGATCATTCAACACCGGATGACCCGCCTCCGCCAGATGCACCCGGATCTGATGCGTCCGCCCCGTTCGCGGCTCCGCCAGCACCAGCGACGATTTCGGCCCCGTCTGGATCACCCGGAACCGCGTCTCCGCCTCCTTCCCGTTCACCTCATCCACCACCATCACTCCCGGTCGGAACGGATGCGGCCCCAGCTTCAGCGGACTCACCCACTCCTGCTGCTTCGGCACCCCCCGCACCACCGCCAGATAACCCTTCTTCACCTGCTGCAGCTCGAACAACTCCCCAAACGCCCGCACCGCCCCCGGGCTCTTCGCCAGCACCAACAAACCCGTCGTGTCCGCATCCAACCTGTGAACATAACGGAGAAACCGCAGGTTCCGCGACCGTGCCCAGAAATCCGGCGCGTTCATCGACGACTCGATCGCCAGTTGCAAATTGCGCCCCGTCCGATCCCAGTCATCCGGCGCCAGCAGCCACCCCTCCGGCTTGTCGATCACCATCACCCCGGAATCCTCGTACAGAATCGGGATCTCGATCCCGTTCGGCAGCTCGATCTGTTTTGGTTTGGCCACAATGATTGCTCCCTCAGGGGAAAAGCCCGCGCAACTGCTTCGCCTCGTAAATCCGCTTCACACCCAGCGCCAGCGCCGCCATCCGCAACGATACCCCCGCCTTGCGGCTGAACTGCAGCGTCTGCACAAACGCACTCTCCAGCAACCGGAACAACCGGTCCGCCACCTCCGTCTCCGTCCAGAAAAAACTCTGCAAATCCTGCACCCACTCGAAATACGAAACGATCACCCCCCCCGAATTGCACAAAATATCCGGGATCACCATGATCTCCGGCCGCTGCGCCAGAATCGCATCCGCCTCCGGCGTCGTCGGCCCGTTCGCCCCCTCCGCCACAATCCGGCACCGGATCCGCCCCGCATTCTCCGCTGTGATTTGCCGCTCCAACGCCGCCGGCACCAGCACATCGCACGGCAGCACCAGCAACTCCGCGTTTGTGATCGCCTCCGCCTCCGGGAAATCCGCCACCGTTCCCGCCCGCCGCACGTGCTCCTCCAACTTCCGCAAATCCAAGCCCGCCGCATTGAACACCCCGCCTCTGGCATCACTCACACCCGTCACCTTCAACCCATACTTCGCCAGCGAAAACGCCGCCACCGAACCCACATTGCCAAAACCCTGCACCACCGCCGTCGCCCCGCCCGCACTCATCCCCAGCGTATCCATCGCCCGGCTCACCAGATACCCCACCCCGCGCCCCGTCGCCTCCCGCCGCCCCAGCGAACCCCCGATCGCCACCGGCTTCCCCGTCACAATCCCCGGCGTCGTCGCCCCCATGTGAACCGAATACGTGTCCATGATCCACGCCATCGTCTGCTCGTTCGTCCCCACATCCGGCGCCGGAATATCCACCTGCGGCCCCATGAACGGAATCATCTCCTGCGCATACCGCCGCGTCAGCCGCTCTAGTTCCCCCGCCGACATCCGCCCCGGATCACACGCGATTCCCCCCTTCGCCCCCCCATACGGCAACCCCGCCAGCGCACACTTCCAACTCATCCACATCGCCAGCGCCGCCACCTCCCCCAGCGTCACCTCTGGATGATACCGCAACCCGCCCTTCGTCGGCCCCAGCGTCGCATGATGTTGCACCCGGTAACCCGAAAACACCTCCGTCGATCCATCATCCCGCCGGATCGGCAACGCCACCGTCATGGATCGCTTCGGATACTTCAAACGACCCCGATAATCCTCCGGAATCTCCAAAAAATCCGCCACCAGATCGAACTGCTGGCAGGCCATTCGAAAAGTTGGATGATCATATACCTGCATGCACGCTGACACTACCGCCCGGCCCAACCCAAAGTCACGCCGCGATTTCCCCGCCCGCCCCCATTCCCCTGCTCCAAATTCCCCTGCCACCCCCCCCAAAAACCCGCCCCCCCCCCCCCCCCCCACCCCGCCCCCCCCCCCTC
>CAZUUP010000038.1:0-17785 GCA_964623105.1 uncultured Akkermansia sp. | reverse complement strand
GGCGAGTTGCCCGCGTGCATCGCGATGGTGAAGCGGCGCGGGTCGAAGCGATACATCGCGCTCGCGCCGGTCTGGAGCGACGGCCCCCACGGGTGCTCGTGGTTGTGCATCATGAAGACGCCGCTCTGCCAGTAGATCCCGCCGTCGGGTCCGAAGATGAGGTTGTTCGCGCCGTGGTGCGTGTCGGAGGAGTCGAGTCCTTGCAACATCACGATGCGGACGTCCGCCACGTCATCACCGTCGGTGTCCTTGAGGAAGATGATTTCCGGCGGGCAGGTCACGAGCACGCCGCCGCCCCAAAACTCGAAGCCGAGCGGGTTCTGCACCTTCGCGAACTCCGTCATGCGGTCGGCTTTGCCGTCGTTGTTGTCGTCATGGAAGATGAGCAGCGCGTCGTTCATCGGCTTGAGCGGCTCCCACATCGGGTAGGTCGGCCACACGGAAGCCCACAGGCGGCCCTTGGCGTCCACCTGCATCTGCACGGGATTGATGAGCTGCGGGAATTTCTTCTCGTCGGCAAACAGATTCGCCTCGAAACCCTTCGCCACGGCCATGTACTTGAGGCCCTCCTCGCCGCTGATGTAGCGGAGCGCGCCTTCCTTCATGGCGCTGCTGCTCTTGCTCTTGCCGCCGACGTTCGAAACGACGGGCACGGGCTTGGGCGCGTTGCTGTCATCAATCGCCTTGTCCTTGCCCACCGCGCGCGCCCAGATGCGCTCGTCGCGATTCGCGGTCAGCACATCCCAGATTTTCAACTCGTGCTGGAGCACCTCGGCGTTGCTCTGGTCGTCCACGAACTTCAGGCTCGAGCGGCCGCCGAACACGTCGTTGGCGTCGCGGACACGGTAGCGGGCATGCCAGTGCGTGTCCTTGTCAAGCACGGCGGTGCGCAACGGTTCCAGCGAGCCGGACGCGCTGACAGGCTTGTGGAACAGCGCGGTGGCGATGACCTCGGCAAGCTGACGGTTGCCCTCCTCGGTGAGATGGATGCCATTGATGGTCAGCGGCGTGCGCGCGGCCTTGAAGAGTTCGAGCGACGGGTGGAACAAGTCCACGAACGCCACGCCCGCTTCCTTCGCGGCGGCCTCGGTGGCTTTTGTGTAAGCCTCGAGCTGCGCGTTGTGGGCCTTGCCGTCGGGCACGTTGGGGTTGCGCGTCTCCTCGTGTGCGATGGGGCTGAAGAGGACGATCCGCGGGAAGCTCTTGCCATTGGCCTTCGAGCCACGCGTGGTGCGGACGAAGTTCACGAGCTGCTTCTGGTAATCCTCGGGCTTGTTCTCAAACGACTCGTTGTAGCCGAAGAAGGCGAAGACCACGTCGGCCTTTACATGCTGCAGGTAGGTCGTGATCGACGGAACCCCGCTGCTGCGCGGGAAGGAGTTCGGCCGGTCGCCGCTCGCACTGAGGTTGCGGAAGCGCACCTGCTGGCCACCGAGTTGGCTCTGGAGCAATGTCTCGAACCAGCCGTCGTGCTGCAACCGGTCGGGCAGGCCGTTGCCGAGGATCGCCACACTGTCGCCCGTGCCGAACTTGAACGGCTGCGGGTCGCGGTAGTCTGCGGGCACCTCGGCGAGCGCGGATGGGGCCGCGGCGGGCGCGGCTTTCTTGCCGTCGTTCTTCTTCGCGTTGCCTTTTGCGGCGGCAACCTGCGTGACGCCTTTGCCAGCAGGTTGGCCCGGCTTTCCGTCGTAATCGAGGTAGGCCAGCCGGCCGGCGGCCTTCACATCAATCTCCAGCGCGTGCGGCGCAGCAATTCCCGCCGCGCGGAAGACTTCCTTCCGGTCGGCGTCGAGCAGCGTGAGCGTGAAGCCGTCGAGCCGGTTCTCTAAGCCACTCCGGTTCCAGATGCCTACCTTCTCGATGTCCTGCGCCGAACCAAGGTCGAGCTCCCACCACGGATTGGTAGTGCCTTTGTTATCGGTGTGCGTCTGCCCGCCCTTGCCCCAGTCGGACGACTTGTTGCCGTCAATGCCGCGCTCGGCCGCGCCGGGACCATCGCTCGACTGCCTGGCCTTGCCTGCGCGGGCAATGTTCTTGCCGCCGGAGAAAACCTCGACCTCGGCAAGCGTCAGCACCCGCTTGTCGCCGGGAAGCTCGATGCGGAGGAAGCGCGCGGGTTTGCCCGTGGCGACGGTGCCGGTTGCCGCCGCGGTGACTGCCGCCTTGGTCCCGCAAGTCGGGTCTGCCGCATCGGACTTGGCGGGCGCGGGAGCGGGCGCGGGCTTGGCATCGGCCGGCTTTTTGTCAGCCTTCTTCGAGTCACCCTTCTTGCCCTCGTTCTTTTTCGCGGGCGGGTTGGGATTTTTCGTGTTGTTGTTCGCGGGAATCTGGCTCTCGAAGCCGGCATACATCTCGGGCTTGATGCCGCGCGCGTAGCCGCCGCCGTTGAACGTGTTCGGCTTGAAGGGACCGACAAACGCGACGTTGAGATCGGCCTTGATCGCGTCCTCCAACCCCAGCGACCAGAAGCAGGCGTTCACCAACATGCGGCGGTAACCTTCGTTCGTGATGTCCTCCGACGTGCCGTAAAGCGTGGTGAAGACGCGGCCGACTTTGCCCGACGCGGCCTTGTAACTGCGCGTCCACTCGGACGGCTGCGGGGGCTTCGTGGCATCGGCGGGCGAGTCAGGCGCCATGCCGTTGAGCGGCTGCGCCAGGGTAAGGATTTCGCCGTCCGTCGGCTTGCCCACGTAACCGCCAGCCTGCACCCAAATGTCCTTCACACCGCGCAGGATGGAATGCGACGCCTTCTCCGGCACTATGCTGATGCGCGTGCTCTGCGAATGGTTCCGGCCATAGTGCCCGACCCATGTCTGCCCGAGCACTTGATGACCGAAGCCCAGCTCGTAGCCGGCCTCCTTCGCATTGTGGTTGTACTTGGCGTACGGCTCCTTGTTCCCGCTAAAAGCGTGCGTGGCGGTGCGCAGCCCGACGACCGGCCCGCCGCGCTGAAGGTAGGCGTCGAAGTGCTTCATCTGCTCCGCCGGGAACGCCTGAAAGCGCAGGAAAACGACCGCGAGATCCGCCGTGTCCAGCGCCTCGAGACCGGGCATGTTCGAGTTACCCGCAACGATTTCACCCGTGGCCGGGTCTATATTGAACAGCACCGTACACTTGAAACCGTGGTGTTTGGCGAGCAACCGCGCGAGCGCCGGCAGCGATTCCTCCGAGCGATACTCATGATCGCCTGCCAGGAAGACGACGTGCTTGCCCTTGCCGGGACCGTCGGTGCCTTGGAAAACAAGCGGGGCGGCGGAAAGCGTCGTCGCGAGTGCGACACAGGCGACGAGTAGCGATAGAATTGATTTCATGCGTTTGATTCGCGTTACGGGAACTCGGAATTGGACTGAACTGCCGCCGACGCTTCACGCCACCGGCTCCAGCTCTGGCGTGGCTCCGGGCAGCAGCCTCGACTTCTGGGCCACGACAAACAGGATTCGTAGTCTTGCCATCACACACTGATAGTCAAGCTCACCGGCCACGATCCGCTCGGATTCAATCCCCGCAAGATCAAGCCGCCTCGCGATAACCGGAAACCGGTCCGATCGCGTCATCTGACAACCGTGGACGGCGACCGCCCTCCCCCGCAGCCCCCCTTGCTGAGAGCGCCCTGTCGCCGACAATAATCCAGTCCCACAAGGCCTCGCTCGTGTTTCACAGGCCACCGTTTCGTCACGGGTCAGGCGAGTATGGGAATGCCACCCGACGTTCATGCCCTCCATGTTGCCCCGCCAGTTGCCGTCAGCCGCCAGGACGACGACCACGTGAGGCTGCGAAAAGGGGATTTTTCTCCGCGAGCGGCACGGCGTTCGTCCGGCTTGAACTCGCCTTGGGCGCAGGCTCGCACTTGACGTAACGGCTCACACACCAAAGATTGGCCTCAGACATGTCCGTCAATTCCGAACCTCAATTCGAGCTTTCCAGCCGCGAGCAGCGAGACCTCGACATCGAAATTGGCTTTCTTGAGGGCCTGATCCGGCGGGATCCCCAAGATGTCGAGGTGCTCCAAGTGCTGGGCGACAATTACACCCGCCGCGGGCGTTATGCCGACGGCTTGCAGGTGGATCGACAGCTCGCCGGATTGCTTCCGCGCGACCCCTTGGTTCATTACAATCTGGCATGCAGTCTCAGCCTCTTGGGCAGACTCGATGAAGGCATTGCCGCCCTCAGCCACGCCGTGGACCTTGGCTACGACGATCAGGAATGGCTCCTCTCGGACCGCGACATCGAGAAACTTTGGGAGCACCCGCAATTCGCCAAGATTCTCGGCCGCATACGCAAACTTGGGAAAGCCCGCGGTTGAGCAACTGCTGCGGGTCGGCAAAATATCTGTTGAGCTAGACGTTTTCCTTCGCTTCCTTCCCCGGAAAGCTCCCATTCCCGGTAATCTGCCAAAACTTGGCACAGACCGAAATTTCGCCTCGCGCGAACGATTGATCCCCGGCGCATCACAATCTGCGTCAGGACTGTCCGCAGGGCCTCCGGCTGCGCTTTGGGCTTTCAGCCGGCGTGCCCTGCTGGTTACGCTGGCTCCATGAACGTCACCCTCCGCGGCCGCACCCAAGCCTTTCGCACGGTTACTTTCAACGCGGACACAAACCGGGTTCAACTCATCGAGCAACGATTGCTCCCGCATCAGTTCAAGATCGTCAGCACGCGGGATTTTCGCGAAACAGCCGCCGCCATCACCGACATGGTGGTCCGCGGCGCCGGAGCCATCGGCGCCACTGCCGCCTACGGTCTGGCCCAGGGCGTGCGCGCGTACCGCGGGAGCGACCGCGCCGGTTTCAACCGACATCTCGCCACGGTGTTCCAAGTCCTCAAGGAGGCCCGCCCCACCGCCGTCGATCCGGTCAATGCCATGCTGCAGGTCCGTGCCGCGATGAAACGCGGCCGCACCGTCGCCGAGCAACAGGCCCTGGCCCTGGCCGCCGCCGAGGAATTTGCCCAGGAGGATGTGGACCACTGCGAAGCCATCGGCGCCCATGGCGCACCGCTCATCGGCGAGGGCATGAACATCCTCACCCACTGCAATGCCGGCTGGCTGGCCTTCGTGGACATCGGCACCGCCACCGCGCCCCTCTACGCAGCGCAGGCCCAGGGCCGCAAGTTCCACGTCTTCTGCGACGAGACGCGCCCGCGCTGCCAGGGCTCAACCCTCACCGCCTGGGAACTGGCCCAGCAGGGTGTCTCGCACCAGATCCTCGCTGACAATGCCGCCGGCTGGCTCATGCAACGGGGCGAGATAGATCTCGTCATCGTCGGCAGCGATCGCGTTCTCGGCCGCACCGGCGAAGTTTGCAACAAGATCGGCACCTACACCAAGGCCGTCCTCGCCCGCCGGCACGAGATTCCCTTCTACGTTGCAATCCCCCTTTCCACCATCGACTGGCAGCTGGCCTCGGGTGCCGAAATTCCGATCGAAGAACGCCATGAAAGCGAAGTTCTCGGAGCGTGGGGAGTGATCGAAGATCCACCCCGCAAATCCGCCGCCGCCCCGGTTCGCCGTCCATCAAGCAAAGCAGTCCGCCCCACCCGGGTGCGCATCGCCAATCCGACCAGCGGAGCGCGCAATCCCGGCTTCGACGTCACACCCGCCGAACTGGTCACCGGCATCATCACGCCGGCAGGCATCTTCGCCCCCGGAGAACTCTGGGCCAACCGCCGCCGGTTGGGCCACGGTTGAGCCGCCGGGGCGACCGTTGCGATCAATAATTCCACTGCACCTGCAACCCGAGCCGGTCCGCGTTCTCGGTCTTGTTGTAGGGAAACAGGCGGGTGTTGGTCCGCTCGAAGGAGTGCGTGAACACGGCGGTGATTTCCACTTCGCGCCACGGCGAAAACTCCAGACCGATTTCCCATTCGTTGATGATGCTGCGGGGGGCATTGGCGCCAAACTTGCGCCCGCCGTCATAGTAGTTCCAGCGCGTGAACGGATACCACACGGAGCCGTGCTGCTCCTTCCGGTAGTTCAACTGGACATACCCGCCATGCAGGGAAGCCAGTTCGATGGTGCTGAAGTTTTTCGCCAGTTGCGGGCCGCGCCCTACGTTGTACTCGGCCTCGATGCCGAAGGGTTGCGCGTACCAAATCGCAGTGACGCCAACCCGCTGATCGTCGCGTCCTTTCACGGGTTGCGTGGGAGTGAATGTGACTGCGCCCGGCCTGACGGCGGCAGTGGGTGAAACAAATCGCCCATGGTGTCCTTGCACGCCGAGTTCAAAGAACTGCCCGCTGTCCAGCTTGAAGGGATAGCTCAACCGGGCTACCACATGCGGCTCACCATTTGCATCACTCCGGTTCGGCCCCTGGCCGGTGTAGGCACCGACTGCCACCACGCCATAGTCTCCAGAACCTTTCAGTCCCAGCCGCACCAAATCCCGAAATCGCTCCCGAATCTCCTTGGGTGCCCACATGAAGTACGCACCCAAATCCCGTTCGCCTTCTGCTGTGCTGTTGATCGCGTCCGGTCGTTCAAGCGGCGCGCGGTTCTGGCTGGACTGAAGATTCACCCAGCCGTAGGGAATTTTTGATTGCCCGAAGCGAAATCGAAACTCCTTGTTCTTGTCGATGGAGATGTCCCCGTACATGTCCCGCATCTGCACTGCGAGATCCGATGCGCCTACGCCAGCCGCAAGGTCAGCCTGCGTGTACATGAACAGGTGATCGGAAATGTCCCCGCTCACCACCATGCGGCCGCGGCGGATCAACAACGACTCCGTCGGCGTCGCCGAACGATCCGCCGGGACGTTCAAGTCCGGGCCCTCTTTGGAAAACGTCTTGCTGTACCGGAATTGCGTATAGCCGGTCAGACGCACCCGTTCGTACCATTTGCCCTTGAGGGCCGTGGTCACCAGTGACGGCGCCGTGCCGTCGGTGATCTCCTTGAGGTGCAGCAATGATTTCTGGTGATCTTTGAGTTCGCCTTCCACCTTCTTGAGCTGCCGCTCGTCCTCATCCAATCGGGCTTCGAGCGATCCCGCGCGGGGCGCCAGCGGCGACGACGTGTAGGTCGTCGTGGTGGGTGCCAGCGCCGGGGCCGGCACTGCGGGAGCAGCGGAAGGTTTGCTGACCGCGCTCAACTCCTGAAACTCCTTCTCGGTGATCGAACCGCGTGCGCGCAGGATGCCAAGGAGTTTCTCCATCGCCTCATCCCCCATCGCTGCCGGAGCGTAGCCGTCCGTTCCCATCATCGTCGCTCCGAGCAGTGCCAGCCAGGCCTTTGAATTCATATTGTTGTTCTTCCGCAATCCGCGTTCCGTCAGCCACCGTCGCGCTGGATGCGCTTACACCTCGATCCCCCACCGGGAGCCGCTTCATCCAATGACGACGCACACACCTTCGCCGGGCCATGTAACGGGAGCGCGTCGGATTTGTGACAACTGCGTGACAACGTTTCGGGTCGATTGTGACGATCGTATGGCACAGCAAGCCCTGCCGCCGCGCGTTCCAAGGCCGTCGGCAGCCAAGCAAACGCGAATTCCAAATCCGAGATTGGGAAGAAATCGTCCCGAAAGTGCGCCGAAGAATCGCACAAGCAACTGCGGATGCGCCCCTGTCGCGATGTTCAAACGGTCAGGCGGCGTAAACACCGGGCTTGAACGCCGCGCGCTACGTCAAACCCACGGCCGTCATGTCACCGTGGCGCCACCGCTCCGAGTCCTGCCCCGCACTCAACGCCGCCGCGCCGGGAACCGAGGCCCCAGCAGACACTTACGCGGCCGTCCGTCACGGGGCCTTCTCCGGCAGGCGCAGGACCGCCGAGGCGGCACGCCGGTTGGCACCGGGACCACCCAACGACCCGATGATACGGGCCAGTTTGCGACGCACCTCCTGCCGTTGTTCCGGCAGGCGGAGCAGTTCCACGACGGCATCAGCCAGGTTCAACGGGGTGGCCTCGTCCTGGATGAACTCCGGGAAAACGGTCTCGCCAGCCAGCAGGTTGGGCATGGCCAGATGATCCACCTGGATGATGCGACGCCCGATCTGATAGGTGCTCCACGAGGTCTTGTACAGGGCGACAGTCGGCACGCCAAAATAGGCGCATTCCATCGTCACCGTCCCCGTCGAGGCGAGGGCAACCGTGGCCCGTCGCAGCGCGTCAGCCAACCCGCCGACTTCGACCCGCAAGTCGGGTAATGATGCCGTCAGCGGACGAGCCTGCTCCGCGAGGGCATCGGTGGGCAGCACCATCCGCAACGAGACGGATTCCACCTCGTTGATCAGCCGCGCCGCCTCGATCATGACCGGCAGATGCCGGCGCAATTCCCCGACGCGGCTGCCGGGCAACAGCAAGACTTCGGGGATTCCCCCGCCGGCAGCGCCCTCCGCCCCGGCTGCCGCGCCGCCGTCCGCGTACCGATCCAGCAGCGGATGTCCGACGAACTCGACGCGGAAATTGGGTGTGCGCGACGCATACCATTCGCGCTCGAATGGAAACAAGCACAGCAGCAGGTCGAAATCCCGCGCCATCGCCACCGCCCGGTCGGCGCGGGAAGCCCAGACCTGCGGCGACACATATTGCACGATGCGCGGCCGCCAGTTTGTGAAATCGCCCCGCTGTCCCGCCAGGCGGCGCCGCACGGCATGGGCGAACCGCCGGTTAAATCCGGAAAAATCCACACAGATGATCACCTCGGGCTGGCGCGCGCAGGCAAGGTCGAGCAACTCGTCAAACAGCCGCTTGAACTTCGGATAATTCTTCACCGCCTCGATCAGTCCGATGACCGAGTGCTGCGTGAGGTCAAAGGCCAGCTCCACCCCGGCGGCAGCCATCCGGGATCCGCCCGCGCCGAAAAAGCGGGGCGCGAAACCCGGCCCGCCCGCCACGATCTGCGCCCGAAGTTCGCACACCAGATCGGCCGCCAGCGCGTCGCCACTGGGTTCGCCCGCGATGATCATGAAGGACTTTGGTTGCATAATGTTTGCCGGTTGAACGACTGCCCTCAGCTTGCGGAACCGCCCTCACCCGCCCCGCAAACCCGCGGCACCGCTTTCCGCCGCCTGAATCTGCCGCGTGATCTCGAACGCCAGGTCGAGCGCCTGCTTGGCCGAGGCACCGCTCACCTTGGGCGTCTGCCGCTCGCGCACACACTCGACGAAATGCGCCAACTCGAGCTTGAGCGGCTCGTCCTTTTCGATCGGCACCGGCTCGCGCACGATGCGTTTGCCCGCAAATTCGCTGACGATGGTGCTGTCGCGCGCGGCCAGCAGCTTTTTGAGCAATGAGCTTTCCTCCTCGCCGTCCCGCGCAATGCGATAGATGAAACCTTCTTGCGCCCGGTAATCGAGCGAGATGTAACTCGGCTGGACCCCGCCGCTGAAGACGCGGATTTTGCGCATCCGCTCGGGGCTCACCCGGCTGGCGGTGAGATTGGCCACACAGCCGTTGCCAAAGCGCAGCCGCGCGTTGGCGATATCCTCCGATTTGCTCAACACTGGAATGCCCACCGCGTCCACCGCGACCACCGGCGACTTCACAAACGCCAGCAGCACATCCAGGTCGTGGATCATCAGGTCAAGCACCACCCCGATGTCCGTGCTGCGCGCCGGATAGGGCGACAGGCGGTGGGTCTCGATGAACCGCGGCTCCGTGGCCACCTGCTGCAGGTAGGTGAACACCGGGTTGAAGCGCTCGACGTGGCCGACCTGGAGAATCAACCCCCGTTGCTGGGCCAGCTGCACCAACTCCGCAGCCTGCGCGGTGTTGTCCGTCATCGGCTTTTCCACCAGCACGTGCCGTCCCCGTCCCAGCAGTTGCCGCGCGAGTTCAAAATGCGTCGTCGTCGGCGTGACGATGCTCAGGGCGTCACTCGCAGCGGCAATCTCCTCGAGTGAATTGAACGCCCGAACCCCGTGCTTGCCCGCCACCCGGGCGGCATGCTCCGGATTGATGTCGTAGATGCCCGCGAACTCCACCACCCCGGTCGCAGCCAGCGCGGCATAGAGTCGCGCGTGTTCTTTTCCCAGCGAACCGGTTCCCAAGACCCCGACGCGAAGCGGTGATGACATGCTGCCAGTTATCAAAGGCCAGAAAGGCTCCGAAGAAAAGCCGGGTTTTCAAGAAACTGCACTCCGGACTGGCCGCACCCCGGGCACTTCCCCACCGCAGACGCCCAAGAATACCCTTCTCACCCTTTCCACCGCTTCCCGGGCAATCGAAATCTAAATCCCGGGCCGACACCTATGCGGCGCACCCTTGGAGCGGCGCCCGCCGTCGCGTTAGGAAAAATCTCCCCGTCCCACCACCCGCCCCAGCAGCGCCCCCCTCAGAAACCGGCAGTTTCTGCCGTTCTCCCGTCCAGAAAAGCCTCGCAGCCGGCTTTTCGGGGTTCCTCACGATCGGCACGGACGTTGCTTTCTACGATTCCGGCAAGCCGTAAACCCTTAGCCAACCATTTGTATGTCAGCCAAAGAAGCCATCAGCGTCAGGGATGCTTGGAACCGCGTCGTTACCAAGTACCGGGAAGTCTGTGTGTTCCGCCGGGAATCACGCTTCGAAGAATCCGAGCGGGTTCTCAAAGAGGAACTGCCCGACATCATCGCCGCCTGGGCGATGGCCAGCCCGGAACCCATCGCCACCAAACGGGCCGAACTGGAAGCCATGTTCGCCGCAGAGCGCAAACGGGTGGATGAAGTCCTGCAAGTTCGCCGCCTGATCAACAACCAAACCACCGAACAATTCATCCCGGTCGCCCGCACCCTGCCCGCCGAAGACGCGAAACTGCTCTTCACCGAGCAGGTTCATACCCTGCCGCCGACCGGACAACTCGAATCCAAGGGTGCCGCGCGCTCGGTCACGTCCCTGACCCCCGAAAGCTTTTCCGTTCCGATCACGGCCGATCCCATCGGCCTGCCACTGCCCCCCGCGCTCGTCTCCCGGCGCAAGCCAAACTTCAATCTCGCCCGCGCGTAAGCCTCACCGGTCACACCCCGCCCGCCACACCTGCGGCACCCCGGATCCTTCTCGGCCAACCGGCGAAAGCCCGAGCGGGATTTCCGCTTCCCCGCCACGCGCCCCCATCTCAAAAAGTTCGCCAAAGCCAGCGCAAGGAGGCGAATGTCCTTCTGCTGCCACGGTCCACCGAGCCGCACTCGCAGCGGCCGATGCATGGACTTCGCATTGCTTTCAGCTCTTCGGTTGCGCAAGGTTGCCGCAAATCATCCTGGCCGCCATGCACGCCTTGCCTTTCAGCCGCCGTCGCTTCGCCGCAGTCTCCACCGTCGGCCTGGGCGCGTGGCTCCTTCCCATCGCGGCCCGCGCCGCCACCTCCGTTCCCCGCAACAATCCGCTGTCCGGCTACAAGCTGGCCTGGGCCGACGCCCTGCCCTGGGCAAATGTCGTGGACATCACCACGCAACCCGGCGACACGCCCGCGCAAAAACTCGCCGCCACCCAGACCCTTCTCGCCGCCCGCGGCGGGGGCGTGGCGTTCTTCCCGGCCGGGACCTACCGCTTCACCGAATCGCTCCAGATTCAGAATGGCATCATCCTCCGCGGCGAACCTCCATCCGCAGCGGCACGCGCCCACGACGACACCTTCAAACTCGGCACGCGCTTCGAGTTCCCCAAGTACGAACCGTCTTTCACGGGCAACGGCACCCCCATCACCACCGCATTCAAAGGCATCTACGTCCAAAATCCCGCGACCGACTCCAACTGCGGCGTGGTAAACGTGGACCTCAATCGCGGACACATTCATCTGCTCGATGATGCCACCGAGGCCCATCGGGCCGGCGGCAACCGGTTCGTTGTCGGCTGCATCCTGCGGAATGCCGCCGTCGCCGACCCCAACGTCCCCAATCCGAAGCTTGGCCAGAAGGCGTGGCAACGATTCACCCACCGGCACTTCGCCGCCATCGACCTCCAGTCCGCGGCCAACCTGCTCGTCGCCAACAACCGCCTCCCCCGCAGCGGCGATGATAACTTCACGATGAACGGCTTTCTCCTCCTTGACCCGAAGAAAAAGCCCGTCGAGACCGACGGCATCGTGTTCGACTACGACAACCGGCCCGCGATCTATGCGAACCACTACGGGATCGGCGGCGCTGGCGGCGACGGTCCCGATGGCACCCCCGAAACCCATCCCCACGGCTTCCGCGCGGGCATCGTCATCCGCGACAATTTCATCTTCAACACCGGCCGCATGGGCATCGGCTTTTGTGGCGACGGCGTCGAGTGCCGCAACAACATCATCCGCTTCCCCCCCGACTTCTGGCGCCCCACCGCCACCGGTCAGGCGCTCACCGCCGGCTCGAGCACCAACGACAACCGCGCCATCGAGATGCGCGGCTGGCGCTGGATCGTCACCGACAACGACTACCAGGTTCACCGCAACTGGGCCTTTGACCGCAAATACCGCATCAACGACGGCGAAGGCCTCATGCACGAGGACCACGTCAACTCCACCGTCAAAGACAGCGTGCTCGCCAACAATCGCGGCAACACCTACCTGAGCATCTACAAACCCGCCGGGATCGACGGCCTGCTCATCGAAGGCAACGACATCCGCCTCGGCGACGGCCGCCAGACGATTGCCAGCGGCAGCGCCATCTTCGCCGATGCCAACCGCAACAAGGGCACATTCCCCTGCCGCAACGTCCGCATCGTGAACAACACCACCGCCGGCGGCGGCATCCTCCTCGCCGGTTCCCCCGCCCAGGGCAACCTCGTGCAAGACAACCGCCACCTCGGCGACACCCCCGCCCGCCTCATCAACCGCGCCCAGGCCCGGCTCGAAGGAAACACCAACTATTCCCCCGAATCCGCCTGACCCCTCTTTCCCCTGCGCCAATCGTTATTCACAAACCGCCACCTCCCTTTCCCAGCTTGCCAATTCGCCACTCGAATTTTGCCACCCGCAGTTCATCCTTCCTCCCATGATAGATCCCATCCGCCGCGCCCAGGACTTCCCCGCGCTCACCTCCCTCTGCTACCTCAACACCGCCGCCGAGAGCATCCCGCCCACCTGCGTCGGCGAAGCGCTGCAGGACTACTGGCGCGACAAACTCCTCGGCATGAAAGGCCGCGACGGCCACTACGCCCGCGCCGAACAGTGCCGCGAAATTGCCGCCCGCACCCTCGGTCTCACCCCCGCCGAGGTCGCCTTCTGCTCCTGCAGCGCCGAGGCCTACAACCTACTCGCCACCGCCGTCGAACTCCGCCCCGGCGACGAAGTCCTCATCAGCGACCTCGACTTCCCCTCGGGCGCCACGCCGTGGCTCGGCAACCAGCGTCGGCACACCGTCCGCGTGTGGCGCAACCGCGACGGCCAGCTAGAAACCCAAGACCTCCCGCCCCTGCTCAACGCCCGCACCCGCCTCGTCCAAGTCTCCCTCGTCAGCTTTTTCAACGGGCAGCGCCTTGACTGGCGGTCCTTCCACGACACCGTCCGCCGCTACGCCCCCAACGCCCTCATCGCCGTCGATGTCACCCAGGCCCTCGGCCGCATCCCCCTCGAATGCCGCGACGCCGATTGCATCATCTCCAGCACGCATAAGTGGGTGCTCGGCATCCACGGCGGCTGCATCATCGGCATCCCGCACGCCCGCGCCGCCGAACTCACCACCCGCGCCGGCGGCTGGTTCCACCTCGAAAACGCCTTCGACGCCGACCGCTTCGAGCGCGTCGTCGTGAAGAAAGGCGCCGCCAGTTGGGCCACCGGCATGCCCAACTTCGCCGCCATCTACGCCCTCAACGCCTCACTCCGCTACCTCGCCGACATCGGCATCGACAACATCGCACGCCACGCCGACCCGCTCACCGAGCGCACCTATCAGGGACTGCAAAACCTTGGTGTAAAGCTTATGGCTCCGTGGTCGCGCAAAAATCCCTCGGGCATCATGGCCTTCCGCCATCCGCGCACCGCCGAGATTTACGCCGCCCTCGACCGCGAGCGCATCCACGTCATGCACCACGCCGGCCGCCTTCGCGTCGCCATCCACGGCTACAACACCGCCGCCGACGTGGACCACTTCCTCGCCACCATGACCAAAGCCCTGGCCACCGCCTGAGCCACCGCCGTTCCCATCCCAGACTACTGCCCCGGTCCCTGCCGGTAGATCTCCGCCACCGTCTTCAGGTCCACATCCAACCGACCGGCCACCGGTTCCTCGATCGTCAATCGTCGCTCGCGCCCCGTCAGCGACCGGGTCATCACAATCGAGCCGTCGCGCAACCGCACCATCCAGGCCCCCGCGGAGACCGGTGCCGCCAGTTTGCCCGTCGCCAGCGCCAGCACCCCGCCCGGGGCCGCGTACTCACGCAAACCAAACAGCACCGAACTCACCGTCACCCGTCCGCCACCCGGCACACGCACCTCCCCGTCCAGAAAATCTCCCGTCGGCAGCAGCACTCCCGGCCGACCCGTTCGCAACCGCGTTGACAGGTCCGGCCGCACCCAGTCGAACGCCACGCTGCTTACCCCCGCCATCGGCAACGACCGCAGCGCATCCCCAAACCGCAACGCCAGCCGCACACCGTCCGCCGACTCCATCACCCCCGCCAGCACGCTCCCGCTCGCCAGCGTCACCTGCGGATAAACCCCTTCCCCGACGGAACGTTGCGTCAACCGCAAGCCCGCGAAGCGCGCCGCATATTCCGGCGCGCCCTTGCTGGCCGCCACCACCAGGCCGGCCAGCAGATTCTTCGGCAATTCCACCGTCTCCGTCGCCACCACCTCCCATTTGCGACCGTCCTCCGATGCCGACGCCACGAACTCGTCACCGCGCCGCTCCAGTTTCAGCCACATTGGCGGCACCAGGGTCCGCACCGTGCGCCGGGTTCGCACCGTCTTCCCCGCCTTGCTGGAGACCCCCAGCCCGCCGCCCTTCTTCTGCGACATCACCAAACGCACCTGCCGGGACCGATCTGCCACCGACTCAAAGAACCCAATCCCCGCCCGGGACGAATCTCGCTTGTCTGCCGGGTTCGATAACTGCACCACCAGTTCGCCGTCCCCCGCCAGCGGATGATGCAGGAAATGGAAGTCGTCCGAGGAGTAGCGGGGTTCTCCGGGAACCGAGTTCAAGGTCCAGTCGCTCTGCCCTTCCGTCAGCCGCGCCGGATTTGCTAACCGGCCCACGTTGGCCAGTTGCCACGGTGCCATCCCCTGCCCCGCCCGCAACTCGATCACTGGCGCTTCCGGCCGCGCGGGCACGGAGAACACCACCCGGTCCAGACGCCCCGGCGGCACGGCCACGCCCGCCGCCCCCGCCCGCCGCAACACCATTTCCCCCGCAGCATTGAATTCCAGCTCCCCTTCCTGCACCGCTCCATCCCGAAATATCACCCTCGCCCCCACGCCCGCCCCCACGTCCACCGCGCCGGTCGCCAGACAGCCCATAAAAAAAAGCAATCCAAGGCACCTGTGTCGCTGCGATCCAGCCGGTTGCATTCTAGTTGGCCCGCGACTCGACGTTGGACACGCGTCGTCGCGCGTCGCCCAGTTGCTCCTCGGTCATCATCTCGGCAAGCTTGGCGCGCAAGGACGCCGCGGGCTTGTTACCGCCCTTTGCGGCCAGCGCCAGCCAGACGTAGGCATCCACATACTTCGTCGCCGCCTTCGCATCGCCCAGCAATGCCACCCCCAGCTGGTAACGCGCCTCGGCCACGCCGCGTTCCGCCAACTCACCCCACTGCAACACCGCCTTCTCCCGGGCTGCCGTATCCGCTACGTCCGCATCCACCAGGGCCTGTGCCTTGGCAAAAACCGCCTGGTCCTTCTTGAGCTTTTCATCGGCGGCCTTCATCGCCAACTCCGCCTGGTCAAGCGTCACCCGCCTCGTCTTGGCCAGCGCCTCGGCGGTGTTCCGCTCGGTGCCATGGCTCGTCACCCGCGCCAGCAAAGCCGCCATTTCACGCTCCGCCGCCGCCTTGACCCGGGTATGCACCGCCTCTGCCTCCGTGCGTTCGCGGGTTGCCCGGACGGTCGCCGCCGTCACCGCCAGCGCCAACCTTCCCGCTGCCGCCCGCGCAGTGGTCAATCGCATCGTCAGCTCGGTGACCTCGGCACCCGCCTTGGCGAGTACAGCCGCAGCGGCGACCGCCGCCTTCTCGGAATCCATCCGCGCACTCTCCGCCTCGGTGCCGACCTTGTCGGCCGCCAGCTTGGCTGCCATCGCCGCCTGCTCCTTCGTGGCCAGAGTCGTCGCCGCGGTGCCGGCCGCGGTCTTTGCCGCCGCCCTCTCCGTGGTACAACGCGCCACGTCCGCGACGAGCTTGTCAGCCGCCGCCTTGGACTCCTTGGCCGCCTTCTCCGCGGCGGCCAGTTCCAGACTGCTCTTACCGGCCGCCGCCGTCGCCACGTTCAGGGCGGCATCGGCCATTGCCAGTTCCTTCCCCGCCTTTTGCGCCGCCTCGGAACCCGCCGTCACCGCCTGCTCGGCCGCCGTCACCGCGGCCCGCGCCTGCCGGATTTTCGCGTCGGCATCCGCCGTGGCCGCATCCAGCGCCGTCCGGGCAGTTTTCAAGGCATTGTCCGCCGCCGTTTTCGCCGCCGTCGCAGTCGTGAGCGCCTGCTCGGCTGCCTTGATCGCTTCGGGCATCGGCTTGGCGGCGGACTTGGCGGCCGCCAGCAGACGCGATTTTTCGGCCATCACTCCCGCCGCCTGCTCCACCGCGGTACCGGCAACAGCAGCCGCCTTGGCGGCGGTGTCGCGCGCCCGGTCCGCCGCCGTCGTCACTGCAACAGCGCTCGCTTTTGCCGTCACCAGCGCCTGCGCCTTGGCAGTCATCTGCGCCTGCGCAGCGTCCGCCGCCGCCTTGCCCGCCGTCTTTTCGGTCGTTCGCCGGGCAACCTCCGCCGCCGCCTTGCCGGAAACCCCGCGCGCCAGTTCGAGGTTTTTCGCGGCCGCGGTCGCCACCGTTGTTGCCTGCATCGATTTTTGGGTGAAGTCCGCCAATGCAGCGTCTGCCGCCGCCAGATCCTTGACGGCCTTTTGCGAAGCCGCCTGCGCCGTCAACCGCGCGGTTTCAGCAGCATCCCGCGCCATCGTCGCCGTGCGGATTTTCACGAGGTTGTCCGCCGCCACGCGCTCCGCCTTGGCGCGCGCGGTTTTCGCTGCGAGATCGGCGGCAGACCGTTCGGCCGTCGCCTTCGCCAGCTTCTGCTCGAACGCCGTGACCTCATCCGCACCGGCCTTCGCCTGCGCGACAGCTTCCGCCACACTCTTGTCCCCGGCGACCTTGGCGGCGTCGGCGGCCATCCGCGCGGCCTTGATCTTTTCCGCGTTTTCGCGCCCGAGCTTTTCCAGGCGTTCCTTGAATTCCTCGTGCAGCTTGATCGCGGCCATCGCGGCATTGGTTGACTTTTCATGGACCGCCTGCGCCTCCGCCAGCAGCCGCCCCTTGGACCGGTGTTCCGTCTCCGTCCGCTCCAACATCAACCGCATCTCCTTGAGCGCGGCGGCATTACCCTTCTTGCGCGCCTCGCTTTCGAGTTGTACCCGCGCAATCTTCTCGACCTCCTCGCGCGCGAGTTGCGCGGACGCCGCCTGCACCTTGGCCAACCGCTCGGCTTCCGTCCGGTTGATCGTCTCCGCCAGTTGCTTTGCCTCCTTGGTCCGGGTCGCATTGGCCGCCTCAAATCGCGCGACCGCCTCCTCCGCAAATCGTTCCCGTTCCCTCTGGAACTGCGCGAACGTCGGTGCGGGCGCGAGCAGCATGCCCGCGTCAAACCCCGTGCCGGACCGGGGCCGGCGACCTTCGCGCAGGTTTTCCGCCGACAGCTTCAGCCGCTACCACGCAATCTCCCGGAACTGCGGGCCGTCCGGCGCAAACTCCAGC